>CAMUPC010000001.1 GCA_947090545.1 uncultured Eubacterium sp.
TGGCTTCCTGTGACTGTGGAAAAATGTTAGGAGCCCTTAGCATCCTGCTCGACAAAAGCAGGGGCGAAGCCAAGCGGCACCTTTAGCTGCTGGCGGAACGCCAGGGCGAACTAGGTGCCGCGCCCGGACGGTGCCACAGCGTAACCGCAGGACGCTTAGGGCTCCTTACATTTTGAAACCGGAACAGGAAGCCAGCCCCGCTCCCCTTCCTCCAGCGTCCTTCCCCCATTAACTACCAAAGAAAAGCGAGATGATTACATATGCTTCACAGCATACCAAAAAACAACCCAAATAAGCACCCAACCAAAAGCAGCCATAGAGCAAAACAAAAAGAACTGATCATGATCCATTTCTTCACATGCACTATATTCATCTTCTGGATGCTACTTCTAAGCGCGTGCACCAATTACCAGCCATCCTCAGCAGACAGGATGCAGGTAGGGGTAGCATATTATAACCAAAGCGACACATTTTTAAGCCAAATGATTGAATGCCTCAAGGATCAGTTTGACAACCTTGCCAACGAAGGCCTGGAAATCACCGTGATGGTACGGGAAGCCGCAGGCTCGCAGCGCACCCAGGATGACCAGGTGAAAGAGCTGATTGACGCAGGCTGCAATGTGCTGTGCGTAAATCTGGTCGACCGTGCCGATCCTTCCGAGATTATCGATCTCGCCAGAGAGCATAATATACCAATTATATTTTTTAACAGGGAACCAGTCGCAGAAGATATGATGCAGTGGGACAAGCTTTATTATGTCGGCGCGGATGCAAACCAGTCCGGCGTGATGCAGGGAGAGCTGGCGGCGGGCGCCATACAGACGTGCCGGCAGATTGACCGCAATCAGGACGGAAAGATCCAGTATGTCGTATTGGAAGGAGAAGCCGGGCACCAGGATTCCATTATACGAACGGAAAGTGCGGTCAATACGTTGAAACAAAAGGGGGTCAGCCTGGAAAAGTTAAGCTGCGGTATCGCGAACTGGAACCGTGCGCAGGCGCAGAACCGGATGATGCAGATGATCAGCCAGCATCAGAACCGGATTGAGCTTGTGCTGGCAAACAACGACGACATGGCGCTGGGAGCGATGGACGCGTATAAAAAGCTGAATGTTACAGAATCTGCGCTGCCTGTATTTTTCGGCATCGATGGGACAGATGTCGGGTTAAAGGCGGTTGCAGAGGGCAGGCTGTCCGCGACTGTATACAATGATAAGGAAGGGCAGTCTGCGGCGATTGCAAAGCTGGCGGCAGCGCTGATTACGGGTCAGGGCTTGAATAAGATCGAGTTTGAAAACCAGAAATATATTTATCTTCCTTATAAAAAAGTGACGGGCAGCAATGTGTATGTTTTTTATAAGGAGAAAGAATTGTAAATGGATGGGCATATTTGCATGAGCTTTAAAAAAGGGAGACTGTTAAAACAGCTCCCCTTTTCGTTCCGATTTTATTTTTTTACGGTTAGAGTAAGATGCTGCTGCGTGCATCCGTCAGCAGAAACAGTGACATCGATCGTTCCTTCGTGTTCGCTGGCACGGATGACAGCCATTGCATAACCGTCGTAGGTTTCCCATTCTGTATCATCATAGCTGCCGAGCGATTTTGGATCGGCGTTTCCAAATGCTTCCAGCCTGCCGGCTCCTTCTGCATGGACTTTGATTTTTTTGGATGCAGACAGGTTATCTGTTCCGGTACTGTCGGCCAGGCTGATCGTCAAAAAGCACAAATCTTCTCCGTCGGCTTGCAATACCGTGCGGTCAGCGTTTACACAAAGCTGTATGTCTGTTCCGGCAGTCACAAGCGTATGCCTGCCTGTTTCTTTCTTGTTTGTGTAGCTGACAGCCGTGAGTGTGCCAGGTTCATAGCACAGCTCATAAGAAGCGGTAAATGCGTGCGGTTCTCCGGCTGGCTTTCTGCCAAGCGATTGTCCGTTTAAAAATAACTCTACTTCTTCTGCGTCGGCATAAATATCGACAAGCGCAGGCTTTCCTTCGTATCCGTACCAGGTCCAGCTTGCAATCGTGTCTTTGTGCATCCACGGTGTCTTGGAGCAGGATAAGCCATATTTGTCCAGCCGTTCTACAGCGATATAAGGGTCTTTGCGGATGCCGTATACAATTTCACGCAGGTAGCTGATCGGCCTTCGGTATCCTATCAGGTCAAGATCTCCGATATAGGCGGCACGCTCAGGATAGACACTGGAAAAGTTGACGGCATTGTCATAGTGGAAAATACCGCAGCCCGCTTCTCCTAGATAGTCGTAGCCTGTCCATGTAAAGTCTCCCAGTACATGCGGGTATCTTTTTACAATGCCCCAAAGCCTTACAATATCCGCCGGATAAGTCTCTGTGCCGACCACAGTCTTATTTGGATGCAGCTCATGCTCTAAGATATGGCGTCCGGTCAGATAGTTTAAGCCGATAATGTCGCTGGAGGAGGAGCAGCCTTCTAAAGCTTCGGTCAGGAGCGGATGCGTGGCAAAGTAGTCTCCCCGCTCTCCTTCCATCAGGCTCATAAAGCTGTTAAAAGCATTGCTGCCGTCCTGCTGTCCGCTTTGTTTATCCTGTTTAGGATCTGGCTGCCCTAAGCCGCCGAATTTTTCAGCAATATCCTGCATGATTTGTCTTAACCTGGCGCCTGCCGCCATCAGCCCGTTTAGCCCGATCGTTGTGTAGCGGGTATGGTCAAGTTCATGCAGCTTGTTGCAGATTTTACGGTTGATCGCTGCGCCTGCTTCCGTGCCTGCTTCTGAGATTTCGTTGCCGGAGGAATAGAGGATGACGCATGGGTGGTTATAGTCTTTTGCAACCATCTGTTCTGCGACCTGTTCCCAGCATTCCTTAAAGTGGGACGCAAAGTCATAAGGATTTTTATGATAAGTCCACATATCGCTGATCTCATCCATAACGAGTATGCCATAGCGGTCACATGCGTCCAGCATGGCTTTGCTCATTGGATGGTGTGCGCTGCGTATACTGTTAAATCCCGCTTCTTTTAGCTGCCTGCACCGGCGTTCCTCAGCGCGTTTTAAGGTAGAAGCACCTAAAATACCGTTGTCGTGGTGGATACAGGTGCCGCGCAGCTTGATCGGCGTTCCGTTCAGGCGTATCCCGTGTACAGCGTCTACCAGAATCGTTCGGATACCGAAGCTTTCTGTCGTTTGGTCCAGGATTTCTCCTGCGTTCTCGATTTCTACCCTGCATTGGTACAGGCTTGGCGTATCGCAGTCCCAAAGCTGTGGGCGCTCGATACAGATCAGATGCCGGGAGGTTTCCTGTGTGCCAGGATACATCACTGCCGTCTGGCTGTCGTGTGCAATTACTGTACCGTCTTTTTCCAGGCAGACGTTGATTTTAACGGTTTCCTTTCTTCTGCCGATGCTTTGAAAGCGTACCGCGGCTTCGACAATCGCTGATTCCTGATCCGCAGAGATGGTAGTGATTCTGACGCCGTCTGCGGGAATATGGATTCTGCCGCCGCGCAGCAGGCTGACATTGCGGTAAATCCCGCTGCCGGTATACCAGCGGCTGTTTGGGACAAGGCTGTTATTTGCGATGACCTTGATTTTATTGCTGCTGCCAAAATCCAGCCACGGATTCAGATTTACGTAAAAGCCGGAATATCCGTACAGATTTGTGGCGGCAAGAGCGCCGTTGATATAGACCATCGCAGTCTGATAGACGCCTTCAAATTCCAGGACGATGCTTTGAGCCGCCCATTCCTCAGGTACAAGGAGTTCTTTTTGGTAGATATATTCGCCGCCTGGATAAAACCCGGTTTGTGCGCCGCTTTCTGTATCCGGCGTGCGTTCTTCATGAATCATGGCATCGTGGGGCAGGTGTATGGACTGAATCTGTGCCGTACCCATAAAAGCCGCGGCTGCGGCACTGCTTCCGCCTTTTACGACCTGCCAGCCGCTGTTAAAATTTTCACGTAACATGTAGTTTCTCCTTTCTATACGGTAGAATGGGCTGCATCCCA
Organism: uncultured Eubacterium sp.; assembly: GCA_947090545.1. Classification (GTDB taxonomy): domain Bacteria; phylum Bacillota; class Clostridia; order Lachnospirales; family Lachnospiraceae; genus Eubacterium_J. The sequence goes on from CAMUPC010000001.1 coordinate 3,982, forward strand.
TTCTTTATTTGCCTGTTCAACTTTCAGGAAATAGAGTAGTACTGCCATAACAATGCCAAATAAAATCGGCATAATTGCATACATAAAGAATATCGTATCGATCGCTTGTGCGGACTGTACGGCAGCAGTACCGTCATATCCGCCCCATTTTAACATCCAGCCGACAACGGCACTGCCGATACCGCCGCCCAGCTTTACGCCAATCGATGAACAGCTAAACATCACGCCGTCGATCCTTGCCTTCTGTGTGCGCCAGGTGTAATCGCTCGTTTCCGCTACAAGCGCGTTTAACGTTCCGGTAAGCGGCCCTCCTGCCATATTTCTTAAAAATGTGGAAACCAGCATAACCGGAAGATTTTTATTCATGGCTCCTACGATAAATACAACTCCCATTAATAAAGTAATGATACGGGCATACAGGTTCATCTTCCACATACTGCCGAATTTTTTAACAAGCATTGGCGTCAGCGTCAGGATGATCATAACCGGAATAAGCTGGAACAGTGAAAAAGTACCAAGCAGCTTAGGATCGCCCATATAATAGGTCATAAACAGGATGGCGGAGCCTTGCGTTATGCCGCTGTAAATATAGTTGGCAAGATATAATCCGAGGATAATCAAATAGTATGGATTTTTAAAAAGCAGCTTCAGCGATGTGGCAAAGCTGACCTTTTCGGTATGCACCTGATTCTCAGAATGGGATACAATCGTCTCCTCATCCGGCACTTCCTTTACCATCAGTACGCAGATCGTATTAACAGCGAGCGCGATAAGTGCAAAGATCAAAGCGACCATGCGCCATCCTTTTGTGCCGCCGCCAAAGTATTCGATCAGATCGGTTGTGTTGTAGGAGATCAAAAGCGTAGTAAACGTTGCAAAAATAAACCGGATCGAACCAAGCTGTACTCTTTCCTGTTCATTTTTGGTGATTTTTGCAGCAAGCGCGGCATAAGCAATGCTGTTTGCGGTATAAAAGACAGCATTATAAGCGGTATAAAAGACAAAGAAGTATGCGTACTGCATCGTTTCGCTTGTATTAGGGATACAGAAAATCAGGAACAGGCTGGCTGAAACGCCGATCTGCCCATACAGCATCCACGGCCGCGCCTGGCCCAGCTTGCTTTTGGTGCGGTCCATCAAACCCCCGAAAAAGATATCAGATACACCGTCCAGCAATTTTGATGCCATCATCAGGGAACCGATAATCATACTGTCAAGCCCCACCGCGGTTGTCAGATAGAACATGATAAAGCTGGAAATCAGCGCATAGCCGCAGTTTGCAGCCATATCGCCGGAGCCGTAGGCAACCTTTTGATACCATTTTAGATACTTTCTTTCGTTCATAAAAATACGTTCTCCTCTCTTTACTTTGTCCGTGATAATGTATATACTTTATCTTAAGATAAGCAAATTTTAGTGTTTTTTACCAATATCGGCAATGTCACGAACATGGAAAGGCGTTTGTTTTTAGTGTCATATCTGTGACTGCCCGATGATTGCGGCAATCGGCAAAGAGGAATCGTTATGGAAAACAAATTAATCTGCTCAGGCAAAGAGAGCAATATCCTGGAAATTCATAATGCGGACAGCATCATTCATTCTTATTATGATATGTCGGCGCCAATTCAGTTTACGATGACGTATTGCAGCGGGCTTTCTGAGGAGTGCTACTACAATGTCATGTCTGTATCGCCCAATAAGGACTATTTTTTCTCATCCAGGATACGGACGGAGTTTCATCAGTTTAATAATGCGCGTCCGCTGCATCAACATGCGTTTTTTGAGCTGCTGCTCGTATTGGAAGGCAGCATTTCGCAAAAGCTTGAGGACAAGGAGTATCTCTATCCGGCAGGCACCTGCTGTCTGATTAATCAAAATGTATTCCATATTGAAAAATATATCGGAGAGGCAAAAGTATTCTTTATCGGATTATCTGTTAGTTTTATTCGGGAACTGCTGGAATCCAATCAGACTTTTTACTGTCAGAGAGAAGGGACGGCAAGCGAAAATTCCATTTTACAGTTTATGGCGTCCAATCTCCAACTGGAAAAGGGGAAAAATTATCTGGATTTTTTTCCGGCATTTCAGAACAAAAAAAGCTTATGCGAGCTGCGCCGCCTGGCTGACCAACTGCTTCGCGCAATTATGCTGCCGAAGCTGGGGGCGGCTTATATGATCAAAGGGCTGATCTGCGAATTGCTGCAATATCTGGACACTAAAGAATTTTATCATATTAGCTGCGTGCAGCTTAATTCCAGCTCCGGGCAGCTGCTGTTTTCCAGGATCGGCCATCTGATGGAGGATACCGACGGACGGATGTCCAGGGCAGAACTGGAAAAAGCCCTGTGCTACAGCGGAAATTATATCAATGCAATCGTAAATAAATATGCAGGCATGTGCCTGTACGATTACGGGCTGACCTTTACACTGAAAAAAGCGGCGTATCTGCTGATGGAAACAGGAATGCCGATCGCCGCCATAGAAATGAAGCTCGGATTTACAAACCGTACGCACTTTTATAAAATCTTTAAGAAAAAATACGGCGTAACGCCGGGGCAATACCGGAAGCAGGAGAAAAATGAAAAAGAATCGGTTTAGGAAAATTTTGGATTTCTTTTCTGTTGACAGCATAATGACGAATAATTTATAATAGAAAGGACAAATCGTTTTACAATATCACGAGAAAGAGAGGGTGCATCAAAATGCTCAGAGTTGGTATGCTTACAAGCGGCGGCGACTGTCAGGCTTTGAATGCTGCAATGAGAGGCGTTGCAAAAGGATTAAGCTCAAATGTTGAAGAGTTGGAGATTTATGGTTTTTTGGATGGATATAAGGGACTGATTTACGGGAATTACCGTTTGCTTTCATCATCAGATTTTTCCGGTATCCTGACAAAAGGCGGAACGATCCTGGGTTCTTCCCGTCAGCCATTTAAGCTGATGCGTACACCAGATGCGAACGGATTAGACAAAGTAGAGGCTATGAAGCAGAATTATTACAAATTAAATCTGGATTGTATCGTAATACTTGGCGGCAACGGCACGCAAAAGACTGCGAACCTGCTTCGTGAGGAAGGATTGAATGTGATCCATCTGCCAAAGACCATCGATAATGATATCTTTGGGACAGACGTTACATTTGGATTTCAGAGTGCCATTAACATCGCAACAGATGCCATTGACTGCATCCATACGACAGCAGCATCCCACAACCGTGTATTTATCGTAGAAGTCATGGGGCATAAGGTTGGCTGGCTGACACTTTACGCAGGCATGGCTGGCGGCGCGGATATTATTCTGCTGCCGGAAATCCCATATGATATCAAAAAGGTCGTAGCAGCGATTGAGCATCGGACAAAGGCAGGAAAAGGATTTACGATTCTTGCGGTTGCGGAAGGAGCGATCTCCAAAGAGGACGCAAAATTAAGCAAGAAAGAATACAAAAAGAAACTTGAAAAATCGCCGTATCCGTCTGTATCGTATGAGATTGCGGCAGAGATTGGCAAGAAGCTCGGCAGTGAAGTACGTGTCACTGTTCCAGGGCATACACAAAGAGGCGGCAGCCCGACACCGTATGACCGCGTGCTTTGTACAAGGCTTGGGGCAGAAGGAGCAAAGGCGATTTTGGAGAAAGATTTCGGGCATATGATCGCTATGGTAAATAATGAAGTCAGACGTGTGCCGTTAGAGAATGTTGCTGGTAAGTTAAAGACGGTTGATCCGAATGCTCAGATTGTAAGAGAAGCAAAACTGACGGGGATTAGCTTTGGGGATTAATTGAGGTGTTATGAATAAAAACTGCTGCATTGTGGATTCTTAGAGGATGCTGGTGCGGCGGTTTTTTTTGTGTGTGCAGGAAGGGACGCTGGGAGAGGGGATTGGAACGCCCTGCCTGCGTCCGTTCCAGAAGGTTAAGAAGCCCTAAGCATCCTGCGTGACGCTGTGGCACCGTCCGGGCGCGGCACCTAGTTCGCCCTGGCGTTCCGCCAGCAGCTAAAGGTGCCGCTTGGCTTCGCCCCTGCTTTGGTTCAGCAGGATGCTAAGGGCTTCTAAACCTTCTTCCAAGGCCGCAGGCAGGGCGTTCCAATCCCCTCTCCCGGCTGGTTTTCGTATGTTTTACAAAAAAACAGTTCGCAGTTATGGCAGGTTGTGGCGGCTTTTCGTTTCTTTGAGGGAATTGTGCGGATTGGCTTGCGGAACTCCAAAGGCTTACAGAACACCAGAATTATGCGGAACTCCAAAGGCTTACAGAACACCGAGTCTTTTCCGATGTAGTGCCAGAATGCTGGATTACTGGCTGTAGGCCATCATTTATATATATATCCTGTGAAAACCAGCCGTAAGAAAACAAACTCCATTCTCCAACTGGAAAACTGGTAATCGCAAACCCTAAATAAATGATAACATACAAGCTTATGTATAAAAGTACCGTTACTATTTGTAGAACTTGCGAAAACCAGCCGGGAGAGGGGATTGGAACACCCTGGCTGCGGCCTTGGAAGAAGGTTTAGAAGCCCTTAGCATCCTGCTGAACCAAAGCAGGGGCGAAGCCAAGCGGCACCTTTAGCTGCTGGCGGAACGCCAGGGCGAACTAGGTGCCGCGCCCGGACGGTGCCACAGCGTCACGCAGGATGGTTAGTGCTTCTTAACCTTCTGGAACGGACACAGCCAGGGTGTTCCAATCCCCTCTCCCAGCGTCCCCCCCTTTCCCAAAACCCCTCAATTTTTTGCATGTATACAAATACCCCTTTCTATGATAAAATGAAATAATTCTCTACCACCATTTATAAAAAGCACATTACAGGAGGAATTTCCGTATGTCATATACAGCACTTTACCGAAAGTACCGCCCTCAAAATTTTACAGACGTAAAAGGACAAGATGCAATCGTTACAACGATCCGCAACCAGATACATGCCGGGCGTATCGGCCACGCATACCTGTTCTGCGGTACGAGAGGCACTGGCAAAACAACAATTGCGAAGATCTTTGCAAAAGCAGTCAACTGCGAACATCCCATAGAAGGGAGTCCATGCGGCGAATGCGCATCCTGCCGTGCCATCGCAGCCGGAAACTCGATGAATGTTATTGAGATCGATGCTGCTTCCAATAACGGCGTAGACAATATCCGTGAAATCCGGGACGAGGTGGCATATGCTCCGACAGAAGGCAGATACAAGGTATATATTATTGATGAGGTTCATATGCTGTCGATCGGTGCATTTAACGCGCTGCTGAAAACACTGGAGGAGCCGCCGTCGTATGTGATCTTTATACTTGCGACGACAGAAGCGCATAAAATCCCGGTTACAATCCTGTCAAGATGCCAAAGATATGATTTTCGTCGTATTACGATTGATACTATCTCAGAAAGATTGCAGGAGCTGTTGCTTTTGGAACAGGCAGAAGCTGAAGAAAAAGCAGTCCGCTATATCGCAAAAGCCGCGGACGGGGCAATGCGTGATGCGCTTAGCCTGCTTGACCAGTGTATGGCATTTTATATGGGAGAAAAGTTGACCTACGATCATGTGCTGCAAGTACTGGGTGCGGTAGATACGGAGCGGTTTTCCAGAATGTTCCGCGCGGTTATAGGCAGCCAGATCACATTGGTTATGCAGCAGATCGAAGAGATGGTAGCCGAAGGAAGGGATTTGAGCCAGTTTGTAGGAGATTTTACCTGGTATCTGAGAAATCTCCTTTTGCTGCAAAGCTCTGACGATATGGAAGATGTGCTGGATGTATCCAGCGAAAATCTTGCTTTATTAAAAGAAGAATGTAAAATGGCAGACAGCGCACAGCTTATGCGCTTTATCCGCATTTTTTCAGAATTGTCCAGCCAGGTGCGTTATTCCACACAGAAACGGATTTTAATTGAAATCGCGATGATCAAGCTGTGCCGGCCGCAGATGGAGGAAGATACCAGCTCCATTCTGGCAAGGCTTACGCAGTTGGAAAAGAAAATAGAAGAAGGCGTCATCCAGCCTGCCGCGCCTGCTCAGGCAGCAGCTTTAGCCGCCAGTAAGCAGCAAGGGCTTGCAGAAGAATCAGGCTCCATAAAACCGGAGATGCCGAAAGCGATTTCCGAAGATATCCTCCAGGTAGTGAAAAACTGGCGCAGCATCACAGCACAGATGCCGGATGCAATCAGAAAATTTTTGAGCAAGGCTCGTTTGAGTGTGGGCGAGGGGAATGTGCTTTTGCTTGTGCTGGACGATTTTATCTTGAGCGAGATGCTGTCCGAGGAGGAACGCAAAAGAGAGATTACAGACACGATTTCCAAGAGTATTGGAAAGGAGATACAGATACAGATAAAGCATAATGATACGGGGCAGCCGTTTGAGAAGGCATATGCGGATTTGGAGCAGGTGGTGCATATGCCGATTGAGTATGAGGAGTTTTCGGATTAATAGGAAAATATGTAAGAAAGAGAATCGTACAGGATGAGTTAAAGTAAAGAGCACTTTTCATAATCATGTATTGTCAGATCAGATATTATGCGTTAAAATCAATAACAGTCAAAAAACAAATTTTAGGAGGTATCACAACATGGCAAGAAGAGGGGGATTTCCAGGCGGCGGAATGCCAGGCAACATGGCAAATCTGATGAAGCAGGCACAGAAAATGCAAAAGCAGATGGAGGACGCCACAAAGGAGCTGGAAGAAAAGGAGATGACAGCGAGCGCTGGCGGCGGGGTTGTTGAGGTGACAGTGTCCGGCAAGCGCGAGGTAACAAAGATCAAGATCGATCCCGAAGCAGTAGACCCGGATGATGTGGAGATGCTGGAAGACCTGATTATGGCGGCTACAAATGAAGCAATGCGCCAGATCGATGAATATTCTCAAAATACGATGGGCAAGATTACCGGCGGGCTTGGCGGCGGAATGGGGTTATTTTAGCAATGGAGTACTATAGCGCCCAGATCAGCAGGCTGATTGAATCCTTGGCTGGCTTGCCGGGGATCGGGGTCAAGTCTGCGCAGCGGATGGCATTCCATATCCTGGATATGCCGGAGCAAGAAGTAGAAAAGCTGTCCAACTCCATTATTGAGGCAAGGCGTAAGGTCTGTTATTGCAGGCAGTGTTATACACTGACAGATGACGAGGTATGCCCGATCTGTAAAAATCCGAACCGTAACCAGAAAGTGATTATGGTTGTGGAAAACCCGAGAGATCTTGCTGCCTATGAAAAGACGGGCAAGTATGAGGGCGTTTACCATGTCCTGCACGGCGCGATCTCTCCGATGCTGGGGATCGGGCCTGCGGACATTAAGCTCAAAGAGCTGATGCAGCGGTTGCAGGGCGAGGTCGATGAAGTGATTATTGCAACGAACTCAAGCCTGGAGGGAGAGACGACAGCCATGTATATCAGTAAGCTGATCAAGCCGACCGGGATCAAAGTGACACGGATTGCCAGCGGTGTGCCGGTAGGCGGTGATTTGGAGTACATCGATGAGGTGACATTGCTCCGTGCTCTCGAAGGACGGACAGAATTATGACAAAAAGATAGAAAATGGATAGGAATTTCAGACGCTACCAACAATATATGCCAAAATCAGCCAGTAGGTTATGCTACATTGGACGCATACCTGAAAAAATGGAAAGAGGTGTGCGAATTGGCAGAACAAAAACAAAGAGCGTCAGGGACACTACCAAAGAATATTCGTCAGATTGGCACTAGTATCGGAAGTACAAGAGTCTATCTGGAGGATTATGTATATACTTACTTACATACACAGGAAGTTCAGGATACATGGACTCACCGCGGATTTGTACTGCTGGGCAGAGTCGAAAGAGGAAAAGACTATACAAGGTATTTTATCAGCGGGCTGGTCCGGGTAGAGGATGAATTTTTTAAGGATCAAATCTTGCAGTTTAGCGACGAGACATGGACGGCTGTCTATAAGGAGCTAAAACAGTACTACGACAATCTGGAGATTGTAGGCTGGGGACAGGACGTCAGCAATGGACATGCCGGGCTTGCCGCAGAGCTGGAGCGGAACCATAAGCAGAATTTTAACATTCAGAAAAACGTACTTTTTCTGCTCGATCAGGCAGAAAAGGAAGAGGCATTTTACATATTTGAAAAAAACGTCATGCAGCGCAGGGAAGGCTATTACGTTTATTATGAGAAAAACCCGCAGATGCAGGACTATATGATCGAAAAAAATAACAGCAGGGAGCTGAACATTCCTACAGAAGAGATCCAGGAGCCGCTCGTCCACAGCTATCGCGCGGCGCTGCTGGAAAAAAAGGCGCAGATTTCCGAACGGAAATGGAACGGGGTGTTGTATACAACCAGCCTGTTATTAGTGCTTTCCGTCTGTGTGCTCGGGATCAGCACGGTAAATAACGTAGAAAAAATGCAGAATCTGGAGTCTACCGTCAACCGGATCTCCGGGCAGGGCGGACAGGACAGTTCAGATGTCCCTGCGATGAGCCCAAATGTAAAGGAAGGCGACGTTTCTGATCTGAATGAAGCAAACGCAGCAGGCGCCGATAACCAAGCAACCGACAAAAACGCAGCCGACAGCGACAGCCAACAGACAAGTGCAGGCGCAGCAGGCAATAACACAGCCGACGGCGATAAACAGAAGCCAGGCGCAGCCGACAGCGATAAACAGAAGCCAGGTGCAAACACAGCCGATGACGATCATCAGAAATCAGGCGCAAACGCAGCAGACGAAAACACAACTGACGGCGATGATCAAAAGCCAGGCTCAAACACAACCGACGGCGATCATCAGGGGACAAGCACAAAAGGGAATGGCAGCAACAGCCAGGAAACAGACGGAAAAACATCCGGCAGCAGTGAAGAAGCAGGCTCCGGTTCTGATGAAGAAAAAGCAGGCACTTCAGAAAACAAAGAAAAATCAAACAATAAAAATACAAAGGACTCCGATTCTGAATCAGATGAAAATGATGGCACGATTGATACAGCTTCCCTGTCTGAAGCACAGACAAGCTTACTGCAAGGCTATTATATTGTAAAAAAAGGAGACAGCCTTGTCGGGATCAGCAGGAAGATCTATGGAACGACAGCAAAGGCGCGCAAGATCTGTCAGTTAAACGGAATTGACGACATGGATAAGATCTATGCCGGACAGAGACTGGAGCTGCCATAAAGAATCACAGCCATTTTTATATACAGGAGAGAAGCATGGCAAAAAGCGAAAATCGTACTTTACGGGCGCTTCCGGCGCAAAGTGCGGAGGAATTGTCCGAATTAAAACAGAAAATCCGAATACACAGGTTAAAGATCCTGATTCTGATCTTCATCATTGTCGGTATCTTGATCGGATTGCTTTTTGCCGCGTTTGTATACTTTGAAAATAAAGTATACACAGAATATGAAGTAATAGAACAGATCGAGCGCAGAGAGACAGAAGCTGCGGAATATGAAGAGTTTCAGGGAAATGTATTGCAGTATACCCAGGATGGGGCGCTGTATTCCAGCATCTCAGGCGAGGTGTACTGGAACCAGACGTATGAGATGGAGACGCCGCGGATAACGACATGCGAGGACTATCTTGCCATTTATGAGCAGGGCGGCAGCCAGATCTATATTATGAACACGATTGGGTTGCAGGGCACGATCAAAACCACGATCCCTGTGCAGCGGGTCAGCATTGCCAGAGAGGGGACAGTAGCCGTACTCATGGAGGACTCGCAGACAAGCTATATCCATATGTACAACAAAGACGGAAAGAAGCTTGCCGGAGGGGAGCTGCATATTGAAAACAGCGGCTATCCTCTCGACCTAGCCTTGTCAAGAGACGCGCTTAAGCTTGCCGTCAGCCTGCTGGACATTCACGATGCCAACGTCAAGTCTACGGTAGTTTTTTACAATTACGGAACGGTAGGGCAGAATAAAATCGATAAGATCGTAGGCTCTTATACATATGATGATATGATTATACCGAGCATTCATTTTGTCACAAACGACAGGCTTGCAGCGTTCGGAGATACAAAGGTGATCTTGTATGAAGGAACACAGAAGCCAGCCGTAATCAAGGAAATCAAGTGCGCCGGAAACATCCGCAGCATCTATTATGACGATACGTATTTTGGATTGGTGTACGATGATAAATCCTCTGCAAAAGGCTATGTGACGGATATTTACAACCTGAAAGGAAAGCTGGTGCTGGAGCAGAAATTTGACATGGATTACACGCATATCGGTTTTCTGCAAAATGGCCTGCTTTGCATCCGTAATGAAAAAAGTGTACAGCTCTATACGATGCGCGGCAGCAAACGGTTTGAATATACCTTTGACCGCAGTATTTATGACGTGATATCCGGCAGCGGACAGTTGGATTACTGGCTGATACTGAGCGGGGAAACAGACAGGATTAGATTAAAGGACAGATTTTAAATGAACTGGTTATATTTTACAGTAATGGGCTATATTATCACCTCGGCACTGCGGGGTTATCACAGAGGATTTATAAGAGTTGTATATTCGATCGTATCTTTGATAGCCGCAATTATATTTGTATCGTTTACAACACCGGTACTGCGTGATGTGCTCCTGGAATCTACGACGATCAAACAGCAGATAGAGACAGGAAGCGAAGCCTATATCAGAAAACAGATCGGCAAAAAGCTAAAAGACGGCACTTGGCAAGGCATCGCAGACTTATCATCCTTTGCCCTTCCAAAATCCGTACAAAAAGAACTGAACAAGGCGGCAAATTCATCCGTATCCGAGATCCTAGAATCTCAGGGAGTCTATCAGAAGATGGCAGAAGCGGCTGCCGACCTGTGCGTCACAGCAATTGCACTTGCAGCCGGCTGGATCATAATCTGGGTGATCCTGCACTTTATCAGAAAAAGGCTGTACAAATTCGCCAGAAAGCCAGGCATTCATCTGATCAATATGATACTTGGATTTTTTGCCGGGATTGTGAAGGCGTTTCTGGTAATCTGGGTTGCGTTTTTATTGATTCGGATGACACAGATCCTGCCGTACAGCGCGATGCTGCTGCGTATGATCGAAGAAAACGCCGTTTTGCAGGGCTTATACGAAAAAAACATTGTGCTGGAGCTGATTCAAAAAATGGGGATTTTAAACACTGTCTAAAACAGGGCTTAAAATCCCTATATTTTTAAAAACCTTTTAATGTTCTTATCCTTATTTCTTCGTCATAATTCTTTGCCCTTATTTTTTTATCCTTATTTTTTCGTCTTTATTTTTTTCACATTACTCCAGGCACCATAATATTTCTTTCCATTCGATTTCTGATAAGCACGCACCCGTATATAATAAGTTTTCCCCTGTTTCAGCCCGGAAACAGTCTTGGATTCAGTAAAGACATTCGCGGTCTTACGGTTTGTCTTATCAGACGGAAAGTTTTTCTTCTGGGAATAAGCAATCTGGTAGCCGTCAGCATACGCACTCCATTTCCATTTTACTTTAACCTTGCCTTTCCCGGTATTTTCCACACTTTTCAGTTTAATTTTTTTCACAGCAGCAGGTTCATCTGTATTATCACTGTCCGAGCTTATATCAACACTAAAGCCCGGCTGCCCGCTTCCTGTAGGATTGCTGCTGCCAGCATTCTGATTACCGCTGCCAGAATTAGCATTCCCATTTGCATTATTGTTCCCTGTATTGCTGCTTCCAGAATCCTGCACGTAAGTCCAGTGTGCATAGACCGTACAGGTAGAAGTAAAAGGCGTATCCGTAGTAACGGGCGTACCGTCAAACAGCCCCGTATACCATCCGTCAAACCGGTAATTATCCCGGGATGCAGTCGGCAGCACAGGAAGCTTCTGATTTAACGTAGTCATAGACGTCTGCCCATTTACAATACCACCATTTGGAAAAAACGAAACCGTATACTCAGCAGCTTTCCCCGTCGTAAAAGAACCAATCCCCGACTCCAGCCGTATCGTATCCGCAATATAAAAGATCTTATAATAATAAGTCGTATTCGGCATAAGCCCCGTAATATTCGTAGCAAGCGTAGACGTATAGCCAAAATGGTTCACCGTACGCGTATCCGGCATATAAGCATTTGACGTCCCTAACGAAATCCCCCAAGTCTTTACATAACTGTTTGGAATAAAAGCAATAAAAGAAACCGCAGTATCCGTAATATTGGAAAGGACAATATCACTGAAATTTGCATTATAATTATCCCACTGCGCATACACCTCCGTATTGCCGGAAAAAACAGTGCTGGTCGTAATCTGCGTACCGCCAGTTGTCCACGTATACCAACCCTTAAACGTATAGCCGTCCCGTGTTGGAATCGGAAGCCTGTTTAATCTCTGGTTGACAGTAGTAATCCTGCTGTCCTCCCGCAAAACACCATAATTGGCATGAAATGTAATGATATATTCTGTCTGCGTAACGATGCCAGGCCCAGAACGCACAGACGCGGCATGCAGCCCGGCAACATTTGGAGCTGTCTGCATTGACTGAACCGAAACCGGCTGTGCGTTGACTGTCTGGGGCAAGATACACAGGCAAAGCAGCAGTGCACAGAATAAAATATTGGTAAAATGTAATAATTTTTTCATGGCGGGTACCTCACTTTCGTTGATGATATATAAAGATTAGCATATGTGAGGCGCAGAATCAAGAAGTGGTTCAAGTTTGTTTTTTGCGGTTAGCACGCTGGAGGAAGGGGAGCGGGGCTGGCTTCCTGCTCCTATTCCAGAATGTAAGGAGCCCTAAGCATTCTGCGGTACATTGCGGCACCGTCCGGGCGCGGCACCTAGTTCGCCCTTGCTACGCAAGAAGCTAAAGGCTGCCGCTTGGCTTCGCCCCTGGTTTTGTTCAGCAGAATGCTAAGGGCTCCTAACATTCTTCCAACGTCGCAGGAAGCCAGCCCCGCTCCCCTTCCTCCGGCTGGTTATCGCAGGCTCCAAATAAGATACAGCAAAGCATCACCACACAGAGGGACGGAGCAAAGAAGCAAAAACTAACCAAAGTAAAAGGCAAAAATATACCCCTGGGAACGGTGCATAAACCCATATGCACTAACATTTCTAAAACAAGCTTATAGAGCGGGTTTGGTAGAAATCTGTTTAACGCAGGCAACATTTTTATCTATTGATTTGCATTGTTTTTGGAATATTCTGAGTAAATGAAAAAGCCGAAAGCCCTTAATTTATTAGCATTCCAGAAATATTAGTGCATATGGTGCATACCACAGCCAATAGCTGCTGTAGAACATGGAAAAACCAGCCGGGAAAGGGGATGGGCGTGTCCGGCAGGTGCCTTGGAGGAATATTTAGAAGCCCTTGGCATTCTGCTGAATCAAAGCAGGGGCGAAGCCAAGCGGCAGCCTTTAGCTTCTTGCGCAGCAAGGGCGAACTAGGTGCCGCGCCCGGACGGTGCCACAATGTACCGCAGAATGCCTAGGGCTTCTTAATATTCTGGAACGGCACCTGCCGGACACGCCCATCCCCTTTCCCAGCGTCCCCCATTCACAATCCCCCCTATTCCTTAATCTTATCTATATCAGTAAAATTCCCCCCAGATATACACAACAACGCTTTAATCGTAAAATATTCATCCTTTAATTTACCATATGTCTCAGCCACATTTTCTTTTTTTCCAACACCACCAATCCCCGCATCCCCGCCATGAACACAAGCCGAAAATTCAACAAAATTAGAAAAACAACTAACAAATTCCAGAAAACGTCCGATAAACAAGTTATAGAACTTCACAATCAGCACATAATGAAATTGTAACATATGGGCACAAAGTGGAGCGTTCTAAAATATATCATTCAGGGACGAGACGATGAAAGGAGATGCCTAATATGCGTATAGATGCTTATAACCAGATCGCAACTTTATACAAAACGACAAAGCCATCCAAGGCAAAGAGTACAGCAGAGATTACTACTGCACGTGATCAGGTTCAGATCTCACGTGCAGGGAGAGATCATCAGATCGCAAAGAAGGCAGTCGCAGCAGCTTCGGATATCAGGGAAGATAGAGTAGCAGAGCTTAAATCAAGCATAAAGTCTGGAAACTATGACGTTGATACTGGAGATTTTGCGAGCAAATTATTAGCAAGCTATTATGCGGCTAACTAATAGTAACAGGATCGTTACGGAAAAGCGAGGATAAGAAGTGGCAAGTTTAATGGATGACCTGGTCAGGGTCTTAGAAGACGAGAACGAAGAGTATGGAAAGCTAGTAGAGTTGTCTAAGGAGAAAAAGCAGGTCATCATAGATGCCAATGTTCCGGCTCTGGAAAAGATCGTGGATATGGAGCAAGATGTTGCAAGTAAGATTCAGAACCTGGATAACCGCAGGCAAAAGGTCATGCGAGATATGTCTGTGGTTTTAAACAAGCCAGGTGATGATTTTACTTTAGATACGATTATCGAGACACTTAGCAGCCAGCCCAAGGAGCAGGAACGATTACAAAACGTAAAACAACAGTTAAAGACGACATTAGCAGAAGTTCGGAAAATCAACGAACAAAACCAGACATTGCTGAATCAGGCTCTGGAGTTGGTAGAGTTTGACCTGACTCTGTTTAGAAGCATGCGCACCGCACCCGAAACAGCGAATTACAATAAAAACGCTTACAATACGGGAGAGATACTTGGAGGCGGAGGATTTGACGCAAAACAATAACGGACAGGAGTGTGAGCAATTATGGCGAATGGAATGGGTTCTATTTTCGTAGGACATTCAGGATTAAAAGCTTCTCAAGATTCGATTCATAATGTAGCGAACAACCTGGCTAACGTAAATACCCCCGGGTATGTACGTCAGCAGGTTGTTTTTCGTGATGCACGCTACAGCAATCTGGCATATTCAAAAAATAACTACAAAAAATTAATTGGACAGGGAACCTCCATCGGAGAGATTGTCCATGCGAGAGATATTTTTCTGGATAAGGCTTTCCGCACAGAGAATGGGAGACAGTCTTACTATGCGGCAACTTATGAAGCAGTCGATGAAGTGCAGAATTATTTTCAGGAATTGGAAGGGACAGCTTTCCAGCAGATCTTAAACGGTGATCAGACGAGTTTGTGGCAGGCATTTGAAGAGTTTTCCAAAGACCCTTCGGATATGGCGGCGCAAAACCTGGTGATTCAGAGGGCGAGCTTATTTGCGACCCGTTCGCAGGCTTTATTTAAGGGCTTGATGAATTATCAGACAAATATCAATATACAGATCAACGACGACATCGACGAGATCAATGAATATATAAAGACGATTTATGATCTGAACAAACAGATCCAGGGGATCGAAGCCGGAGGACGCGAGACGGCGATGAACGAGCGCGACGCCAGAGATTATGCGCTCGACCAGCTCAGCAAATTCGGCCACGTTACATATGAGGAAAGAGCAAACGGGTCAGTCGCTGTCAAATTTGAAGGCGAGCTTGTAGCCGACAATATGTTTTGCTATACGATGGGCAAAAAGATAGACCCGATGACCGGATATATTACACCGTACTGGCCGCACTTATCGCATGAAGATGCCGGCAGGTATACGGAAGTATTTGACTTTACAAGAGAGATCTGCACACAGTTTAATACGGATATCGGTGAATTAAAGGCTCTTGTACAGGCAAGAGGAACGACAGTATCTAATTTTAACGATATCTTAAATGCAGACCCGGACCGATATGACGCGACAGTCGGATTGTCGATTATGCAGAATACACAGGCAGAATTTGACCAGTTGATCCACGGCATTGTGACACAGATCAACGACCTGCTGTCACCGAATAAAAATATGGATGAGCTGCTTGTGGAAAACGAGGACGGCACCTATTCGGTCTATAAAAATGTCAAGGTATTGGACGAGGAAAACTGCTGTGTAGGCGCAGACGGCAAAAAGCCGCCGCAGGAATTATTTACCAGGTCGGGATGCGAACGCTACCGCAAAGTAACCGCATATGATAAAGAAGCCGGAGAATGGCGCGATTATTATATGTACAACGAAGAAGATGTAAATGATTCCGTATCGATTACATTAAATAACGGGAAAACCTACCGGGTGTTTAATGACAGAAAAGAGCCGAAGGCTACGACAGTCAGCACGGTTGACACGTCGAATCAGGATATCGCGAAAGATGCGGATGGAAGAATTAAAGTAATCGTAGGAGCAGATGGAAAAATAACCGGTATTGAGACAAAAACGGCTGGTGGTGTTGCTGGCAGTATACCGCTTACAACCTCGGGAGAAAAACCATACTGCCCATGGGATAAGCCAGGAAATGAGAAATACACCAATCAAAAAATCGATGGTTCCTGGGTGTTAAATGAAAATTATCATTACGATACATCCAAACAGTATACTTCTCTGGAAATCGAGATTAATTATGACTTGTTAACGAATATCACAAATCTTCCGCACAAGCACGATGATGAAAAGATCGCTCACGATATGGCGATTAATCTGACAAAGCTGTGGGATAACGCGACGCTTTCCATTAATCCGCGTTATACCCAGGCAAAATATAATTACAGTGATTATTACAAAGAAATGATCGGCGAGATCGGAATTATCGGATCTCTTTATGGAACGACAGCCGAAAAGCTGGAAGGAACCGTATCAGCGGTGGAAAACCAGCGAAATGAAGTGATCGGCGTATCCTCCGACGAGGAATTAACACGGATGATTAAATATCAGAATGCTTATAATGCTTCCAGCCGTTATATCCAGACAATCAGTGATATGATCGAGATGCTTGTAACGATGCTTTAAGAGACGTGAGGTGAATATATGAGTTCTACATTTTTTGGTTTAAATATCGGCTGGTCTGCATTAAATGCATTTTCAGCTTCTATCAATACAACAGCAAACAACGTATCCAACGCAAACACGCCAGGCTACAGCAAACAGGTTGTCAACCTTGTAGCAAAAGCATCCCTGCGCAACCATACGTACGGTACGTTGGGCAGCGGCGTAGACGCGGACTCCATTGTGCAGATGCGCAATACTTACTATGATGTAAAATACTGGACGAACAACAGCAATGTCGGGCAGTACGAGAAAAAAGGCTATTATATGTCACAGATTGAAAATCTGTACCGGGACGACGACCAGAAGCTTGCCGGATTTTCCACCTTGTATTCCAAGATGTTTAATTCGATCGATTCTTTAAAAGGCAACCCGGCAGACCTGTATATCCGTACACAGTTTATTAACAATGCGGGAAGCCTGACCGAATATTTCAACAATATGTACCATAACCTGAGTACGATTCAGGCAGACTGCAACCAGGAAGTCAGCGCGCTCGTTACACAGATCAATTCGTTTGCGCAGAAGATCTCGATTATCAATGAAAAGATTAATACGATCGAGATTCAGGGCAGGCGTGCCAATGAGCTGCGCGACCAGCGTGCGTATATGCTGGATCAGCTCTCAGCGATCGTGCCGATCGAGATCGAAGAGACAGAGGTTATGAACAGCAACGACCCGGATTCTTATGTCGGCGGCACACGCTTCCGTGTACGCGTAGAAGGACAGTTGCTGGTAGACGGCAAAGAATTTAATACGCTGGAATGCTATGCCAGAGAAGAAAAGGTAAACCAGAATGACCTGGACGGCCTGTACGATATCCGCTGGTCACATACCAAAAATGAATTTAATGCCAACTCCGACACGATGTCCGGCGAGTTAAAAGCCGTTTTAAATATCCGCGACGGCAACAATAAAGAGAATTTCCAGGGCACCTTGTCCAAGGTAGATATTGCAAACTCAGAAATACGCATTACAAACCCGAACATTACGTCCGTAGAAGCGATGAATATGCCGGCTTCAGGAGAAATTATTATTGCAAACCGCTCGTATGCTTATTCCAGTTTTGAAATGACCGTAACGTATGACATCAATAACAAGCCTTCGTATGAGTATGTATTTAAAATGAAAGAAGGCGTTGATATGTCATCGATGGCAGGCAAGAGCGGCAGAGAAGTCAGCGTCGGCAGGGCAATCGATTCCCGCGGCGTACCTTATTATATGTCACAGATGAATGAATTTCTGCGTTCCTTCTGCCGCAAATTCAACGATTTCCAGATCTATGGCAAAGGAGACGGCACGCTGGACGCAGACGGAAACGCAGTGCCTGGCCAGCGTTATGAGATCGATCCGGTAACAGGAAAAGCAAAGCCAATCGAGATCAATTACCAGTACGGCGGCGTCGATACAGACGGCAAGCAGATGGGCGCGTTTTTCGTAGCACTCAATACAGACGGTACGGAAAACACATTTTTAGATACGAAGAAATCAGACGGAGAAGAAGGCAAAAGGGTAACATACAGCTCCAATGCAATCGGCGGCAATTACTATCAGCTTACAGCAGGAAACTTAAGGGTTAATGACAAGAGCCTGCACGATTCCAATTACCTTGCCACATCCAGGCGCACCGATACGCACGAAAGCGATGCCAGCCTGGTAGACGATATTCTGGAGCTGGAAGCAAAGACCGTTATCTACAGAGGTTCCGGCGGCGACCAGTTTTTGCAGTATATTATTTCCGATATTTCGATCGACGCCAATGAAGCAGATATTTTGGCTCAGAACTATTCCGATATCGGCACAACGATCGATACTTACCGGATGTCCATATCCAGCGTCGATGAGGATGAAGAAGGAATGGACCTGGTAAAATTCAACAACGCTTACAATCTGGCGTCAAAGATTATATCTACACTGAATCAGATGTACGACCGCCTGATTACGCAGACCGGTGTATAAAAAGGAGGGAACAGCCATATGATGCGAGTAACCAACTCTATGATCGTCAAGCGCACCAAGACGAATATCAATTCCAACAGGGCGCAGGTCGATTATACAAACAACCAGATGTCAACACAGAAGAAGATTACAAAGCCTTCTGACGATCCGATCATTGCGATTCGTTCCCTGCGCCTGCGCAGCACTTTAAGCACGATCACACAGTATTACCGCAACAATATCTCCGACGCGGAATCCTGGATGGACTGCACCGGAACAGCACTGAAAAACATGAAAGACCTGCTCGACGACGCCTACAGCCGCGTCGTATACGGGGCAACCGATGAACTCCAGCCAGAGGACCGCCAGACAATCTTAAAGGCACTACAGTCCTTACAGCAGCAGGTATACTGCGAAGGAAACGCAGATTATGCCAGACGGACGGTATTTACCGGATTTAAGACAAATGAAAACCTTACCTTTATGAACAATAAAGAAGCGAAGGAAGAAGAATATGATATTACCGAGCGGTTTGACTATCAGGATGTAGACAAGAAAAATTATTATCCAGAAGCGTTTGACGATACTTCGGACGGTGCGGTAGCCACAAACGGGAAACATCCTGATGTGTTTAACGAAGTGGAATTAAACCGGATCAGGCTTGCTTATGATAAGATTTCTGCGGATGGAAATTCGCTGAATATTTCATACAAAGATGAAAATGGAAAAGAAGTTGCGGTTGGGCTGAATTCTGCGAATGGGAATATTGAATTTGGATTGATGGGCGGCAAAATCGAGGTCAGCCTTGATAAGACACAGCAGCCTGTTAAGGCGGAAATGCAGATCAAACAGCCTCTGGAAAATGGATATCAGATTCATGAGACACAAAATGGAGACACTTACACTTACAGCGTATATAAAGATGCTGATTGGGATTTTAACCAAAATCCTCCTGAACCGAAACCGAATGCAGTTCCAGAGCAGACCGTATCTGTAAATGTTGTAGATTCTGCGAATCAAAATGACGCATATTTAACAGCAAACATCGGAACTGCCGCAAAACCGCAGGCAATTAGTTACCGGGTATCAAATACGGCAGATCTAAAGGCAGCAGATTATAAGCTGGGCGACAGTGAAATCGTATTCGACCAGGAAAGCGGCGAATTAATTTTTAATGACAGCGTTGCAGATGCTTTGGATGCTAACAGGGCCAACATAACCTTTGACTATCATAAAAAAGGTTTTGAAGAAGGCGAGCTCCGCCCGGAATACTACTTCGACTGCACAAGGTATATGAAGGACAGGGACAATATCGTATACGAAAACTTCGATGAAAACGGCAACTGGAAAACACAGGCAATCTACTACAACATCGCAGGCGGCCAGCAGATGCAGATCAATACCGAAGGACGGGAAGTATTTAACTCCGATATCCGCCGTGATATGGACGACCTGATCGATATTGTAAGCGCCGCGATTACGGCGCAAAAGACCGTCGATGATATTAAGACAAAGATTGAGTCCGGCAATTACAAGGATGAGGAGCTCGAAAGCCTGAACAAATGGTATGACGCGGCAAAGAAGCAGCTCGATTATGCAAACCAGAACATGCATGATACTTACAGCTCTTATATCACAAGGTTCCAGGGATATCTGGATACAGTCAACCTGGAAATCACAGACCTGGGCGGACGCGGAGAGCGCGTGGATATGACAAAGAGCCGCATGAGCGTTCAGGAATCTACATTTAAAGAATTAAAATCCATCAATGAAGATATGGATTTATCTGACCTGGTGATTAATTATACGGCAGCATCCGTCGCTTATCAGGCAGCTTTGCAGGCAGCGGCAAAGATCGGCAAGATGACATTGCTGGATTTTCTATAAAACTAAGACACGGACGTCAGGAACATGAATTTGTTTTTGGCGTCCATCTTTAACAATAGCATGAATGAAGGAGAATAGGATGAAGGCAGATACGAGATTATTTGGCGAGATTGATATTCAGGACGACAAGATCATCAAATTAAAAGAAGGTATTATCGGATTCCCGGATCTACAGAACTTCACGTTGATATATGATGAAGAAAAAAAAGACAAAGGCGGCGTCAAATGGCTGCAATCGATGGATGACCCGGAATTTGCGATGCCTGTAATCAATCCTCTGGATGTAAAGCCAGACTACAGTCCGACCGTGAACGAAGAAGAATTGAAAATACTGGGCGATATGCCGGAAGGCAGCACGTTTATACTAGTGACAATCACCGTGCCGAAGGAAATCGAGAAAATGTCAGTGAATCTCAAAGCCCCGTTTATCATCAACATGGAAAATTTACACGGAGCACAGATCATTGTCGAAGACGATTTTCCTGTAAAATATATGATCTATGATATCTTAAATAAGAAAAAGGCAGGTGAGTAGATATGTTGGCGTTGACCAGAAAAAAAGGCGAAGCACTGGTACTGAACAATAATATTGAAGTAACAATATTAGAAATCCGCGGCGATCAGGTAAAGATCGGCGTATCTGCTCCAAAGGAAATCCCGATTTACCGCAAGGAAGTTTATCTCCAGATCCAGAAAGAAAATGAAGAATCCTCCAATGCGGAAAGTATGGAAATTCTGAAAAATATGTTTTGATCTTAATATTTTGACTGTTTGAACCGATATAAAAAGCAATAGGAGTAGTGGGCAAGCCAGAGCATTCGCAGGGAGGTGATAATGGTATGGCAATAGAAGCAATGAGCACCGCTGCGGCGACGTATCAGGGACGTGTGTCTAATGCAGCAAATCCGAAAAGCAAAGCATCTGTCAGGACAGCATCATCAGAAACAGCTACGGAAGTACCAGAAGAACCGGTTGACTCCGGCTCTGAACTCAAGCTGTTTGAACCCGCAAGGGAAGAAAAAGGTGAGCGCAGGGATTATCAGGGCGGCGGACAGAAAAGCAATAAGCAGCTCGAACAGGCAATCGAAAAATTCAAGAAAAGCATTAATCATAAGACAGAGGCAGTATTCGGTATACACGAGGGTACAAACCGTGTGACAATTAAAATCGTAGATAAAGAATCAAAAGATATTTTAAAAGAATATCCGCCGGAGCAGACACTGGATATGATCCAGAAGGTATGGGAAATGGCAGGTATTATGGTAGATGAAAAATTATAGCATAACCAGTTGGGTATAGGAGGTTAGAGTATGACAATCAGAATCACAGGCATGAATTCCGGTCTGGATACGGATGCGATTATTACCGAATTAGTATCCGCATATAAGGCAAAGGGCGACAAATATGTAAAATCGCAGACAAAGCTTTCCTGGACACAGGATCTTTGGAAATCTTTAAATACAAAGATTTTTAATTTTTATAAGAGCCTGGATAAGCTGCGTCTGGGATCTTCGGTAAAGAAGAAAACGACGGTGTCTGATCCGACGAAGGCGACGATTACGGCAGGAAGCGGCGCTGTAAGCGGGACACAGACGTTAACGGTCAATAAGCTTGCAACTGGCAAGTATGTTACAGGCGAGGTGTTAAAGAAGGGTTCCGAAGAAAAAATAACCTCAAATGATACTTTGGCAAGCCTTGGTTATACAGGCAGTGAAACAATTAAAATTGAGGGCAGCGAAGGCAGTGTTGATATTGCTGTAGATGGTACTACTACGATCAGCGATTTTGTGAAAAAGATTAATGATGCAGGCGTAGGAGTGAAAGCATCTTTTGATGCAGGGAACCAGCGTCTTTTTATTTCTTCTGCAAAAACAGGTAAAGAAAATTCATTTACGATGACAGGTACCGGCGATGCATTAGACAAACTGGGATTAACAGAAGCGAGCGGAGCAGTTGTAAAAGATGCTATGGATGCTGAAATCGAATTAAATGGCGCTACGTATACTTCTTCTAACAATACATTTAATGTGAACGGCTTGACAATCCAGGCAACAGCTAAGACAGACGGCAAAGAGCTGAGCATTACAACAGATACAGACACGCAGGGTATGTATGATAATATTAAAGAATTCATATCCAGCTACAATGATTTAATTAACGAGCTGTCATCTTACTACAATGCAGATTCAGCAAAAGGATATGAGCCTTTGACAGCAGATGAAAAAGACGCAATGTCTGAATCGGATATCGCAGAGTGGGAAAAGAAGATCAAAGGTTCCCTGCTGCGCAGAGACAGTACATTGAGCGGCATTATGAGTGCTATGACAACAGCAATGTCCTCGACAGTTACCGTAAATGGAAAGAGCTTTGGGCTTGCAAACCTGGGCATTAAATCTTTAGGCTATTTTGCAAGTTCCAAAAACGAGAAAAATGCCCTTCACATAGACGGTGATGAGGATGATTCCTTCTCTTCTGAAAATGAAGATAAATTAATGGCGATGCTGAACTCAGATCCTGAAGCTGTGAATGAGATTATCAAAGGGATCGCATCTAAGCTCTATAGTAATCTGGATGAAAAGCTGAAAGGCTCCACAACGCTAAAGAGTGCTTACACCGTATATAACGACAAAGAGATGGCAAAGAGCTACAGCGACTATACCACGAAGATCAAAGAGTGGAATGAAAAGGTTGCGAAAATTGAGGATTCTTATTACAAAAAATTCTCAGCAATGGAAGTCGCATTGGGTAAGCTGCAAAGCCAGATGTCTGCATTTACAGGAATGTTAGGTTAATAAATAATTCAGTAATCTATCCAATTTAAAATGGGGTAAACGCCCTGCAGTTTTTTCAACTGCAAGCCTAAAAACTTGCAGTATGCTGCAGGGCTGTTATTGGTTTGAGTGCAAAGCATCCAAACCTTATTTAATGTCAAATATCAGGGAGGATTCGGGATGTTAAAAAATAATGCATATTCAGCGTATGCAACGAATAAGATACTGACAGCGACGCCGGCGGAGCTGACACTAATGTTATATGAAGGCGCTATCAAATTTTGCAATATAGCCGTAAAAGCAGTCGAAGATAAAGATATTGAAAAAGCTCACGAAAATATTGTAAAAGCGGAAAAGATTATAGAAGAATTCCAGGCGACGTTAAATCATAAATATGAAGTAGCAAAGGATTTTGACAATGTATACAATTATTTGCACGATCGACTGGTAGAAGCAAATATGAAAAAGGACAAAGAGATTCTGGAAGAGGTATTAGGACATTTACGTACGATGAGAGATACATGGAAAGAAGTTATGCGTTTAACGTCCGTACAGCAATCGTGATGAAGAGGGGTATCTATGCAGGAACGTGATTATCTTGATATATTGACACAAAGTCTGACAAAAAAGCTTGCAGTTTTAGAGGAAATCCGCAAAAAAAATGAAGAGCAGAGAGTCTTGCTGCTGGATGACGACCTGGGACCGGAAGAGTTTGAAAAAAATATAGAAAGTAAAGGAAAGCTCGTAGACAGCCTGGAAATGCTGGATGAAGGATTTGATCATATCTATGAGCGTGTAAAAGAAGAATTAGCTGAAAATAAAGATCAGTATAAAGAGCAGATTCAAAAATTACAGGATCTGATTCGTGATATTATGGCACAGAGCAACAGTATCCAGGCTGAGGAACAGCGCAATTATAAACTGGCACAGACGAAATTCAGCGATATTAAAAAGCAGATCCGTGAAGTAAAAACAAGTCAGAATGCAGTTCAGCAGTATTATCGGAATATGATGAAGGTAAATTATATTGATGCGCAGTTTATGGATAATAAAAAATAATGAGTTATTGATATCATTTGTATATAGGAAAAATTTAATAGTATTACGTAGAGCAGTTTATCTTTTTGGATAACTGCTCTTTTGGTTATTATGGAAAGAATCGCATATGTATCCCTTCTATGTGATGAATAAGTAAAATAATGCCATATATGGTAGTTGTTTGAGCATAAAAAGTAATAGAATGAAACAAAAGACCATAAAAGGAAGGGATTATAACATGGACGTACAAAAGAAGTTATCACAAAGAATACAACTCTTATGTAAAAGGCAAGGAATATCCTTTTACACACTGTCTTACAAGGCAGCGGTTCCAATGACAACATTAATGCATATCATTAATTGTTCAACGAAAAATCCGGGCATTTTTACACTGATCAAGATCTGTAATGGCTTGGATATAACAATTAAAGATTTTTTTGATACGAAGGAATTTATAGATATCGAGTATGAACCTGAATGAAGACCCAGAATTATGGATAAGTAAAACAATCGTAAAGCTGCTTGATTTAATAAAATGGCCATTCAAATATCTGCCCCAAATAAAAGAGGATTTGATGGTATTTATTTTTCCGGCTTTTGTCGCGGCATTTATTTCAATTGCGACGGTATCGTTTCGTACAATTGTACAGAAGGCTCTGCACAGGATGCGGTTTCATGACGAGCAGTACCAGATCATGCAGGAATTTTACCCGGCATTTCAGATACAGCTCATCAGGCTAAAGGCATCCATGTCAGAGATAGAAAATGGTACGCTGTGCATGAATCTGAGAGTTGCTGTCAGAAAATATCTGGAATTTGAAAAAGACGCAGAAGAATATTTTCTGAAAAATGAAAAAGATCTCGAAATCATTGAGCTTCTCTGTGCAGCAATCAAAGATTTGATGGACAGGTTAGCGGAGATGAATCATTTTCTGGCCGAATCGATCATACCAAAGCCGCCGTTGACGCATCCATTCCTGCGAAAAAGAGTGCATCACATGCTGGCGCTGCTGCAATATTATGCATTTATTTGGGGACAGTACAGTATGGAAGAAATCGATATAAATGTATTTCAAAAGAAGATGCAGGATTTCATAGATTATTGGAAGGTAGAGCCTGGATGTGCAAAGATAGACGAGTATCTTTGCCTGCTGGAAGAATGGTTTTTAAAATTTTGACACGAAAACGATGTTATTACTTACACATGTATGGGCGGTCGATATGAGTGAAATAGTTAAAAATTTGCAGATATTTGAAGATGATATGGTGACTGTCGTATTACTCACAGTCGTAATTGGCGTGTACCTGGTCAGCTTGATGCTGATTCATGAGCTGTCTTTATTTTTACCGCCATATTTTGAATGGAAAATAAAGCGGCGTAAGAGTATGCAGCAATTTTATCCCGGATTTCTCAAGCTTATGCTGGAGCTGAAATTATACCAGGCTGAGATAGAAGAACATCCCATCACCGAAAACCTGCGGATTGCTTCGGACAAGTACATTGCATACAAAAGCGACCCGGAAGGATACCTCGGAGTTTTTGAC
Organism: uncultured Eubacterium sp.; assembly: GCA_947090545.1. Taxonomy (GTDB): domain Bacteria; phylum Bacillota; class Clostridia; order Lachnospirales; family Lachnospiraceae; genus Eubacterium_J. Next base: position 29,891 of record CAMUPC010000001.1, read on the forward strand.
TATGAAAAAGACCAGATCGATCCACTGATTCAATCTGTAGATAAATTGTATCAAAAGTTATTGGAGATGGAAGGCTTTTTAAGCGAAAGCGGCGTACCCCGGTTTTGGCTCAGGCATTTTATTTTAAAGAGAAGAATTATGAAAAGAATAGCCTGGCTCAGACGCTACGCCAGTTATATGAAAGTTCTCTGCGAAAATGATACATTAGTTACTCCAGAAGTTCTGATTTTTGAGATGAACAGCTTTCATATAACAACCAAACTAAAACTGGATGATAAAGCGATGGATCGTTATTTCCATTTGCTGGAACGATGGTTTGTGAAATATTAACGCAGCCAGCCAGTTCATCCATAACAGCCCCGCCGATGCGGGCTGTTACAGAATCAGGCTTATGGCTTTACAGGTCAAGACGCAAAGGCGTATGTTCATTCACAGCGGTATCTTATGGATAACCAGGTTGTGTGATTAGAAAGGGACTGGAAGAAAGTGTAAAAGCCTGGTTCGCTGGCAGCGTTCCTGATGAACTGAAAATGTACTCAAATGATCGGCATGTAGTATGCTGATGGATGCTTTATAGTAAAATTCTATTATGAAATATCTATAGGGAGAAAGCTTATGGAAAGTATCTCCATTAGGTGAAAGCCTATGGGAAGTATCTCCATTAGGTGAAAGCCTATAGAAACGATAACTGTAGCAACGATATCTCTCAGAAAATATGAATGAGAAATATATGGCGGTTGATAGTTACGAAAAAATACGATGAAGGTTTTATGCGAGAGAAATAACCATAATAAATAACCAGTAAAACTATTTTATTTTAATAAAAACAAATTCATAAAATATCAAAAAAGATCAATAAAATTTCTATGAAAAATCATTTTGTGGAAAAGAGATTCCACAGTCTTTTGATTCTTTTTATGGTCTGTACAGTTTCTGTGCAGGCCATTCTTGTTTTTTAGCATTTTTGACAGGCGCCGCGCAAATTTTGTAGAATTTTATCAAAAAAATTCTTGTCAACGATTTTATTTTATGTTAAACTATGTTTAGAAAGGATCATGTTCGGGGCGAGAATAGCAGGGTAGCAAAGTCGAATATTCGTGAATATGGTTCTTTCTAATTTTATTGAAAAATAAGTGAAAGTTATGAAAGAACTTATAAAATATATTCAAACTATGCAAGGTGCTTTGATCGGGATTCTTTTTATTTCCTGTATCCTGGCATTTGTTGTAGTTCTTGCGATAGCAGTTAATAAAATTGCTCCAATCATTATAGCCTATCTTGCATCGAACGATGCGCAATATGATCTCATGAAACAATTTTATCCTGAGCTTAGGGCTCTTATATGCGATCTGAAGCTGGCTGTTGAAAGAGTGCAGAGTAATCAGCTTTATACGGGGCTGCGGAGCTCTGTGGACAGGTATATTGATTATGAAAAAGACCCCGAAAGATACCGATGTCTGTATAAAGAAGAGCTGCCGATGATAGATTCTTTTTACACAGCGATGCGTGAAGCTACAGAAAAATTTGCAGAGATCAGCGAGTACCTTCTGACCCATACGCTTCCGGTGACGCCTGTTTTCCGTCCGTTTTTAAAACGGAAAGTCAGTCGGATGCTGGCGGAGCTTTACCGCTATGCTTTGATGTGGTATGTGTACCATAAAAAAGAGGTTTGTATGGAAGCTTTGCATAAGAAGTATGTCAGTTATCATAGGAAATATGAAAAGAAACTGGATGCGAAAAAGCTGGACTGGTATCTTAAGGTTTTGGATCTGTGGTATAAAAAATATTAATGTTATCGACAAAATATTACAAATTTTTACATTTTTTTAAATTAGGGGTTGTTAAAATTAAGTTTTTATGGTATTCTTTAATAAGAGAGTCACATTCAGTAAAGAAATTGTGTTTCATTTTTACTAAAGATAAAATTTGCTGAGTGTGGTTCTTTTTAAAATAATTCTGAATTGAAGTTATCTAAATTGAACAGTTTGATCATAAATCTATTAGTTTCGATATTCTGAAAAATCCAGTATTCTACCTATTAATAAATAGAGAACAGCCCAGTTAAAAGAAGAGAGGAACGTTAGAATAATTCTGTATATTTATTTAAAAATGGACAAAATTTTTAATTGACCGTCATAATTTCAGGTGTTATGATTATTTCAATAGGTAGAGAATAAAGTAGATATTTTAAATAAAGAGAATAAGGAGAAGATAAAACTACAGTATGAGAACATATATCATAGCAGAGGCAGGTGTCAATCATAATGGTGATATTAATTTAGCAAAGAAGCTAGTAGACATGGCTAAAAAAGCTGGTGCGGATGCAGTCAAATTTCAGACTTTTAAGGCGGAAGAAAGCACGGGTAAGTGTGCAGAAAAAGCAGATTATCAGAAAAAGAATGATACAACACAAGAATCACAATTAGACATGATTCGGAAACTTGAACTTCCTTTTGAAGATTTTGCTATTTTACAAAAGTATTGTCACAGCATAGGGATTGAATTTATATCTACGCCGGATGGAGTTGAGAGTTTAGATTATTTAATTAAACTTGAGGTGCCTTTTATAAAAATTGGTTCAACGGAAGTGACAAATTATCCTTTTTTACGAGAGATTGGAAATTCAGGTAAACCAATGATATTATCTACAGGCATGAGCACCCTTGGAGAGATAGAAAAAGCTATTGATACAATATATGAAACAGGAAATAGAGACATAACACTGATGCATTGTACCACTGATTATCCGACATCGATACAAAATGTAAATATGAATGCGATGTTGACTTTGAAAAACGCTTTTCATGTGCCGATAGGATATTCCGATCATACACTTGGTTATGAAGCTGCTGTTGCGGCAACCACTATGGGTGCAGTGTATATAGAAAAGCATATTACTTTGGACAAAAGTTTGCCTGGACCGGATCATAAAGCTTCTATGGAACCAAAAGAGTTTTGTGAATATGTATACCATATTCGTAATACTGAGCTTCTTTTAGGAAATGGTATAAAAAGACCTACGAAACATGAAAAAGATATTATGAACCAGGTTAGGAGAAGTATTTTGGCGAAGTATGATTTAAAGAAAGGCACAATACTTAAAAAAGAAATGTTTTGTTATAAACGCCCTGGAGATGGGATATCGCCTGAATATGCAGACATTTTAGAGGGGAGAGAGTTGAAACGGGATATAGGTCAGGAAGAGAGGATTTTATGGCAAGATGTATAAGAGAATTCTGAACAGTATTGAAAATCTATAGGAGATAAGTGTTTATGGAACTTGGGAGTGATTTTGAGCTGAACTTGTCAGGATTAAGCGTTAAAAATGATTCAATATATCAATATCTTCAAGAATATGATACAATTTTTTTTGATAGCGGACGAACTGCAGCTAGGGTTTTAAATTCAAAGTTAAAAATAGGCACAATCTTATTGCCAGATTATATTTGTGAATCTGTTATTCAAGTATATCGAGATAAATTTAAAATTAGATATTATCATATTAATAGAGATTTTTCGATAGACTTTGATGATTTTGAAAATAAGATGGATGATTCAGTAACGATAGTTTATATTATGCATTATTTTGGTATGATACAAGAAAATGAAATATTGGATGCGATTGTTTCAGAAAAAAATAAGTATGGTTTTGAGATTATTGAAGATACAACACATAGCATTTTTACAAAAAGCAGGACAATAGGGGATTATTGCGTTTGCAGTTTAAGAAAATGGTTTCCCGTTACTGATGGAGGGGTATTATATTCATATCAGGGACTAAAAGATATATATGTACAGGATATCCCTGTAAAAGAACCATTAGAAAGATTGACCGCTATGCTTTTAAAAAAATTATATATTGATGGGAAATTGGATTGCAATGATCTGTATAGGGAGATTTTTATACGGGAAGAGGAAAAGCTGGATCAGCAAGATCGCGTGTATCAGATTTCAGACATATCCAGAAGTTTATTGAAATATTTTTCTGTATCAGATTTAATAAGCAAGAGAATAAAAAATTATGGTATAGTATATGAAACATTATGCTGTAAAAGTATGAATGTACTTCCAAAGTGCAAGGAGATGGTTCCATTAGTATGTCCAGTTTATATTGAGGACAGAGATAAATTTCGTAATTACTTGATCAATAATCACGTGTATTGTGCTGTGCATTGGCCTTTAGAGGAGCCAGAGTTGTATTTTAATGAGGAAACTGTGTATGTGTCAAAGCACATAATATCGTTGCCAATAGATCAGCGTTATGATAGAAAACATATGGATTATCTTTGTACATTAGTGAAAGAATATGTATCGTAGGTGTTTGAGAAATAAGAAACAAGCAAAAGGCAGGTAGATTTTGAATATTATTAGTGTTAATGAGAAGGAAAAGTGGAATCATATTGTAAAAAGTTTTTCAAAATGGGATATATATTATTTGAATGAATATGCGTATTCGCTGATGCTACATTCAGATGGTATACCTTGTTTAATTTATCAGGAGAAAGATGGGGGAAGGCTTTGTTATGTAATGATGCAGGAAGATTTGGCAGATTTTCAGCCTTTTTCTGATTGCTTAAATAAGAAAGAGTATTTTGATTGGACAACACCTTATGGATATGGCGGACCATTGGCGGAAGGAAATATTACTACAAATTGGATGATTGAGTTTATCGAAGAGTTGACAAATTGGTGTATAGAACATAGAATTGTTTCACAATTTTTTCGCTTTCACCCTTTATTGCAGAATCAAAAAATATTGGAAAAAGCTTGCGATGTTGTATATATGAAAAAAACCGTATACATTGATACAAACGATAAAGAAACGATTTTCAATAATATGACGCCTAATAATAGAAATATGGTCAGAAAAGCTGCTAAGAATAAAATAGAAATAATTATGGATAAGGGAGAAAGGGTTGAAGATTTTAAGAAAATATATAATTCTACCATGAAAAATAATAATGCGGGGGAGTATTATTATTTTGAAAAAGAGTATTTTGATTATCTGATCCGCGAAATGCATCAGAATCTTATATTTTTTTATGCATTGTATCAGGGGCTACCGGTGAGTGCTTCTATATTTTTTTATAATGATCAATATATGCATTATCATTTGTCTGGAACTCTTTCAGAATATCGAAAGCTGGCAGCTACAAATTTATTGCTGAGTTGTGCAGCAGACTGGGCAACGGAACATGGAATAAAAAAATTCCATTTGGGAGGGGGAGTTGGTGTGGAGGATAGCTTGCTGAGATTTAAGAAGCACTTTAATCGTAATGGGCTTCTTGACTTTTGCATAGGAAGAACAATATTTGATCAGGTGGCCTTTGATAAGTTAGTGGGATTAAGAAAAAAAATCGATGAACAATTTGATGAGTCGATACCTTTTTTGATAAAATACAGAGGCTAGATAATAATTTGGCAAAATATTGATACAGAAAAATGGAAAGAAGAAAAATTGGTTGTAAAATGAAAAAAATTTGTGTAGTCACATCAACAAGAGCAGAATATGGACTTTTGAGAAGAGTTATCCAAAATATTTTGAATGACGATGAATTAGAATTGGTGCTTGCAGTGACAGGAACACACTTGTCAAAAGATTATGGGCATACTATAGAGGAAATTATAAAAGATGGTTTTCCAATTGCCGAGAAGATTCAGATTATGGAAGAAATTAATACATCGTCTGATGTTTGCAAAATAATGGGGAATGCAGCAATTCGGTTTGGAAAGATGTTCGACCGGCAAAAGCCAGATTTATTAGTTGTAGAAGGCGATCGTTATGAATTACTGCCAATATGCAGTAGTGCTATGATGTTTGGAATTCCAATCGCTCATATATCAGGAGGAGAAATTACGGAAGGAGCGATTGATGATGTAGTGCGGCATTGTTTGACAAAGATGAGTTATCTCCATTTTCCAGGGTGTGAAGAGTATAAAAGGAGGATTATCCAACTGGGTGAAGAACCAGAACGTGTATTTAATTATGGAGATATTGGAGTAGAAAATGTCAGGAAGATGGAATACCTGACGAAAAAAGAACTGGAAGATTTTCTGGGTCTTTCTTTGGAAAAACCATATGCAAGTGTAACGTTTCATCCGGTTACCCTGGAAAAAAATACGGCAGAAAATCAGACGAAAGAATTAATAGCCGCGTTAGAGGAATATTCAGAGATAATTTTTATTGTTACAATGGCAAATGCAGATCCACAAGGGCAGGTAATTAACAAAATATTTCAGAGAGGTGCTGATAGAAGTCATAATATTTTTTGTTATGCTTCGTTGGGTATTCAGAGATATCTAAGCCTTATGAAATATGCGGAATTTGTAATTGGAAATTCTTCCAGCGGGATTGTAGAAGCCCCGTGTTTTGGGATACCTACGATTAATATTGGAGATCGGCAGAAGGGAAGGCTGCGGTCAGATAGTGTAATTGATTGTGCACCTGTGAAGGAAGAGATTTGCCAGAGTATTGATAAGGCGTGTTCATCAGAATTTAAGAAAATTGCAGCGAATGCGGTTAATCCGTATGGAGATGGGGATACGGCAAAGAATATTGTAAATACTATGAAGTCGTTTCTAAAAAGTAGTATTGATTTAAAGAAGAAATTTTATGATGTGGTAGAGAAATAAGAGTAGAATCAAGATGTTATAAGAATGGAGATAATAGATGCAAGACAATAAAAAATCGTTTAATAAAGAATGGGAATTGGTACATAGTACACAGGAATGGGGGATGTATCCGACAAAACATGTAATTAGGTTCATTGCGCGGAATTATTATAAGAACAGGAGAGAACAGACTAAAATCTTAGATTTTGGTTGTGGTGCAGGGGCACATACATGGTATCTGGCGCGAGAAGGATTTGATGTTTATGCATTTGATGGGTCTGAAAGTGCCGTTGAAAAAGTCAGACGCAGACTTGAAAAAGAACACTTAAATGCTAAATTAAAAGTTGCAGATGCACTTGAATTAGATTATCAGGATAACTTTTTTGATGTAGTTGTGGACAACGTATGTATCTATAGTAATTTATTTGAAAATATAAAAGCTATGTATAAAGATGTGCATCGGATGTTAAAGCCAGGCGGAAAATTATTTTCTTCTTGTTTTGGAAAAAGGACATACGGTTATGGAAGCGGAGAAGAGCTGGAGACAGATACTTTTGTACGAGTAACGGAAGGTGTTTTGGCTGGACGTGGGACGACACATTTTTTTACGATGGAAGCATTAAGACAGATTTTAGAGGAAGCAGGGTTTCAGGATATTCAGGTCGATTTTGTTTTATATACAGACAATGGCACTCAGGTTGAGCAGTTTATTGCAACGGCAATGAAATGAAATAAAAAAATTTAAGATTGCTATAAAGTATCTGACCATCCGTCCGATATATAATACAAGTAAAACAACATTACTTAAAAGGCAGGATTTCAGTTAGGAGCGTACGGCCGACGGAAGTTTTGCCACAAAATTAAATTTTGCATCATGGAAGATGCAGTAAATTCAAGGAGGAAATTATTATGGCAATGGTAGTACAGCATAATCTTACAGCGATGAACGCTAATCGTCAGTTGGGTATTACAACAGGTCAGCAGTCAAAATCTTCAGAGAAGTTATCTTCTGGTTTCAGAATTAATCGTGCGGGCGATGATGCAGCAGGATTAAAGATTTCTGAGAAAATGAGAAGCCAGGTTCGCGGTTTGAATAAAGCTTCTACGAATGCACAGGATGGTGTATCTCTTATTCAGACAGCAGAAGGTGCTTTAAATGAAGCTCATTCTATTCTCCAGAGAATGAATGAATTGGCAGTTCAGGGTGCTAATGACACAAATGAAAACATTGACCGTGATGCGATCAACGAAGAATTAGACGCTCTGACACAGGAATTAGATAGAATTTCTCAGACAACTCAGTTCAATAAGCAGAACTTATTAGATGGTAGCTTCAGCACAAAGAATCTTCAGGTAGGTGCTAATGCTAATCAGAAAATTCAGATTACAATTGATAATATGAATGCTGAGACATTAGGCTTAAGAGATATTAAGGGATTTGAAGAGGCGGAAACTCAGAAGGGACAGAAAATTACTTCCATTACTTACAAAGGAATGACATATCAGTGGAATGATAGTATGTCTGTAGCTAGTAATCAGAGTGCTGCTTTAGCACAGTTCTCACAGGCATTTGAGAATAAACTTGCTCCAGAACAGTATGCACCACAGTTGAATGGAACGAGTCAGATCTTTGTAGCTGGTGTTAGTGCGGATGCCGCTACAGCTACTGCTGCTGGTGAGATGTCAGCAAATGTCAGCTATGTAATGGCAATTGATTTTTCCTATGCAAAAGGTCAAGCAAGCGATGCTATTTTCTTATCATTAACGAAATTTGCTGATAAGCAGAATGTAGTAGCTAATGGTCCTACAATTGGCGGAGCTGGAGATTCATTCAATTTTGATAAACCGAAGGTTGATACGTATGCAGTTGCGAATGCAACTATTACAGCAGTACAGTCGGCTATTAATAAAGTATCTTCTCAGAGATCTGCACTTGGTGCATTACAGAACAGACTGGAACATACAATTGCCAACTTAGATAATGTAGCAGAAAATACACAGTCAGCAGAATCTCGTATTCGTGATACAGATATGGCTTCTGAAATGGTTGAATACAGCAAGAATAATATTCTGGCTCAGGCGGGGCAGTCTATGTTAGCTCAGTCCAACCAATCTACGCAGGGTGTATTGTCCTTGTTACAGTAAGTATAAGGCTTGCTTCATAAATACAATAAAAAAGCAAATAAGAGGAGTTGGTATTTCCAACTCCTTTTATTTTTTAAGAGGTTGGTGGAAAAATGGATGAAAAAATACAAATTTTGTATCAGCAACTAAAAGATATTACATTTCGCTACTGGGTTTACCGATTAAGGCAAAACATAGTGAAAACGAAGAAAATTATACCAGAAATACAGGAGTTTGTATTGTGGTTTTTGGAAGAAAATATATTTGGAATTGATGAAGAGTTGTATCAGGGATTGAGTAAGAACTTGGTAATTATTTTACAGGATATACTAACAGCATTGCAGGAGGAAGATATGGTACTTTTGCATGATGCGATTGCGTATGGACTGCTGGAATATTTAAGATTATTTGTTGATACAGATCAGGAGGCTGAAACATGACATTGTATGAAAAAAATTTGAAAACATTAGCCAAATATTATCCCGAAATGGATGAAAGGATTCGGGAAGCAAAAAAAGAAATGTCAGAAGAAATTGAGATTATTGAGGAAATGTCAGATGATGGTGTTCCAATTCTGAAAATTAAAAAGGATGGCAGAACCTGTTATTTGAATGGAAAGCGCAATGCCATAGAACCAACGAAAATATGGGTTAAGACATTGGGTAAATTAAAAAAAAATGCTCCTGTGTTAATGGTTGGGCTAGGCAATCCCTGTTATTTAAAAGATCTGGTAGAGCAGACAGAAACGCCGATTGTGATTATTGTTTATGAGCCATCCTTGCAGATATTTTTAAAATTTTTAGAAATGGTAGATATTGAGCAGTGGATGCAAAAGCATTTGATTATATTTTGGGTTGATGGGCTCAGGGATATGGATGAAAAGCATTTACGGGAAGTTATGTATCAGGTATTAATTTATGAAATGCTTGATGCTTCCAGAAATTTAATTTTGCCTAATTACGATATATTGTTTCCAGAGGAATCTATCCGATTTATGAAAATGTGTCGCGATATCGCAATATCGGAAGCAATGAGTTATAATACGAAAAATAATTTTTCAAATATTATGGTAAAAAATTTGTTTTCCAATGCCAGATATTTATGTAAAGGTTATACAGTAGCACAACTGCCAGAAGTGATTCCAAGGGATATGCCAGGAATCCTTGTTGCAGCAGGTCCTTCTTTGAATAAAAATATACACGAATTGAAAAAAGCAAAAGGAAAGGCATTTATTATTGCCGTGGATACGGCGCTAAAACCTCTCATTGAGGCAGGGATTGTTCCTGATATGTTTGCTATTATAGATGCACAGAAACCACTGGATCTTGTCAAAATAGAGGAAGCAAGAAAAATACCTCTTCTTACAACACTGAATGCTGCTCCAGAAGTGCTGGATTACCATACAGGGATGAAATTTTTCTATAATGAGGGATATCAGTTTGCCGAAGAAATTTTTGCAAAAACGGGTCAAAGGTCAGTAAGAGTAATTGGAGGTGGTTCTGTTGCTACGCACTGCTTTTCGTTTTTATTTGGGATAGGTATTCCAACTGTAATTTTGGTTGGGCAGGATTTGGCGTATACGGATAATAAATCACATGCGGATGGTACGTTTCATAAAGAAATGGAGCAGGTAGATACATCAGCTTTTATGAAGGTAGAAGGGAATTATGAAGATAAAGTCCCTACGAGACTGGATTTTAGACAGTTTTTGAATTGGTATAATTTGTTTATTGCGGAGTGTAAAGCGTATTATAAACGATATGGCCAAGAGTTTCGTGTGGTTAATGCGACTGAAGGAGGAGCTAAAATAGATCACACGGAGATTATGTCATTAAAAGACATTATTGAACAGGAATGCACAAAAGAAGTAGATATACAGGAATGTATGAATAAATTAACGCCAATGTTAGATGAAGAAAATAAAATCTGGGCAGTTGATTATTTGAAAACAATTGCAAGTACATTTCAGAGGTTAAGCGCACAAACAGTCAAATTAAGAAAACTGTATCAAAAACTGGCTAAGATTAGCAGTAAAATGAATATTGATATAACAGCATATCAAAATATAACAAAAAAGATAAAAAGGCAAAAGCAAATTCTTGAGAAAGATAATGCATATCAGTTAATTGCAATTACGCTAAATAAAGCCCAATATATATTAAGCAATGAACAGTTTTTAAGAGAGGATACCATGCAGGCAGAAGGAAAAGAAATTGCGCGTAAAGGGATACTTTATATGGAAAGTGTTGGCAAGATGGCGGAATTATTTAAGGGACTTTCGGAAGAAGTGTTTTCGGAAGATGAGTTGAAAAGATTTATTTAGTATTTTAGAAAATAGGAGAAATTAAATGAGTAATGTTTTATTGATTAAGGGAATATCTCAATATGATGCGATGCGTTATTATATCGAGGAGATAGAGATAGGGTTCCGTTTGGCAGGATATAATACTATATTGCTGGATACATACGAGGGATCATTTTTATTCCAATTGGATGAATTGATTAAAAGTGTAAAAATAGATTTAGTATTTACATGTAACGGAATTGTCTATGATTTATTGAGAGAGAGAATGCCAGATGTTTTATATGTCACATATCTTTGTGACCATCCGGCGGCACATTTTGAAAGACTAAAAACATTTAATAAAAATACCATTGTCTTTACCTGTGATGCCTTACATGAAAAATTTGTACAAGAATATTATGACAATATTGATTACGCTAAATATATTCCATTAGCAGGGAGCTGCTCTAAAAAACAAGTGCCATATGGAGAACGGAGATATGACGTTGTGTTTACTGGTACCTATAGCAAACCTGAAGATGCGTACAATCAATTGCTCTCTAATCTTTCAGGTTCCTTAAAACCTTTTGGGGAATATGTATTAAAAAAGATAATTGATATTCCAGAATTAACAATTGATCAATGTCTGAAAGAATCGCTGGAAGAGTATGGTATGGATGTATCTAAAGATGAATTTCTCGAATTAGTTTATGATTTTATATGGGCGGATATATGGGCAAGAAATTATTATAGGGATAAGATGATTCGATGTCTGATTGAAAATGGATTAGACGTACATGTATTTGGAAACGGCTGGGAGGAGTTTGAAAGTGATTTTAAAGATCATCTGATAATAGAAAAAGGGAATTCGTACCTTGCAAGGAAAGCCGTGGCAGATGCAAAGATTTCATTAAATATAATGCCTTGGTTTAAAGCCGGATTTCAGGAAAGAATAGCGACAGCTATGTTAAGCGGAAGTGTTGCAGTATCGGATCAAAGTGATTATATCTGTGATAACTTTACTGATGGTGAAGAAATAGTTTTATTTTCCTTAAGAGATCTCAGTCAATTGCCGGTTAAGATTTGTTCATTATTAGAAAATAGAGAAGTTGCAGAAAAAATTGCGATGAAAGGAAAAGAGCGGGCAGAAAACGAATTGACATGGCAGCATCGTACTTTTGATATGATTGCATATATTAAAGAAGTATATGAATATAATCTGTTTCCTGCGCCATCTTATGGGAATGTCATTAAAATTCCTTATCAGCATAAAAATTCTCAATTAGTAGCTGTAGATGTTATTAAAGCGATTGATAGTTTATTTGAAATGCTGGAGCATATTCAGCAATATGATCAATTAGAGTTATGTGATATACAGTATTTTTATACTCAGTATTTGTATTTATTTATGAAAGTAAAAGCTAATTTCCCTGAGGTAGATATTAGTGATTATGTGTATAATTATTTGATGAATGTTGATGAAAAAGATGTATCAAATGGCATAGATTTATTTGTAATGGAATTGTCAAAATTGCAAAATGCGTTTTTGAAAGCAGAACATAATCGAATTAGGACAGAAAGCGATGGATACCAGCAGCGATTGCAATCTTTGGAAAATACACCGAACACATATGCATATAAATTATTGATCCATAAGCTTGAAAACAATTATCGAACATCAGAAGATCCAGAGATCCAACAAATTTTAGAAAATATTAAAAAACAGGGATATGTTCTGCCTTATAATCAGGATTTTATAAAAAAACATACAATAGCAAAAAAAAATATGCCAAAAGTATACTATGATGAAGAAGCTGGTATGCATTATGTGTTTTTAGATGATAAAAGAATGTATTATCCAAAAGGACATTCTGAGGGATCAGTTTTAGGACAAGTTTGCTTCTGTTGCTTAGAACAGGATGAAAATTCTCCGCACCGTTATTTAGATGAAACATTTCAGGTCATGGAAGGTGATATCGTTATTGACGCAGGAGTAGCAGAGGGTAATTTTGCTCTTTGTGTTGTAGAAAAGGCAAAAAAGGTTTATCTTGTAGAATGTGAACATGAGTGGGTAGAGGCATTAGAGAAAACGTTTGAACCTTGGCGAGAAAAGGTTGTTATAATTGAGAAAATGCTAGGAAATCAGGATGACGATACTCATATTATGATTGATAGTTTTGTTGAGGAAGGTGAGGTTAATTTTATTAAATTGGATGTTGAGGGAGCTGAGATAGATTCACTAAAAGGAGCATCTAAAGTTTTAGATAATAGTAAACATGCTAAATGTGCAATTTGTGCATATCATAGAAAATATGCAGAGAAAGATATACGTGTATTTTTAGAAGAAAAAGGGTTTTATACAACAACTACGAAAGGATATATGTTCTTTAAAGAAGATATGGATAGTTGGACAGATGGAGAATTGAGAAGAGGAATAGTAAGAGCAGTGAAAGATATTATTGAATGAGAATGATTGTTAGGGTGAATATGTGAATACAATTTAGTGTGAATCTTATGAAGATAATTTATTAAAAAATGGAAAGGGGTAGTTAAGTGTGAAAGATTTATCGAAATATTTAGAAATAATCATATGGGGAGCAGCATTTTCACCAACCGAAGTGGAAGATGTTGCTACTTCGCATGGTTATGCAGGCGATAGATTGTATAAGCTTCTGAATGAAAATGGTTATGGGGATAAATTAATATTTTTTGTAGATAGCAATGAAAGGCTATATAATAAAAACAGGTTTGGGAAGAAAGTGAAGCCGCCAACAGAAATATTAAAACATCCTAAAGCATTGGTTATTATCAATTCATTATCTATGAAAGCTATTCGTGATACTATGGATAATTTGCATATTTGCAATGATTGTATGATTATTCCATATTATTTTTATCATGGAGTGCTGGGACATCCATACGATAAGATAACAGCTCAAACACACATGATTAATTATCGTGATAAAATATTAAAGCTTTATGAGATCTCAGATGAACAGACAAAGAGATACCTTGATATTATTATAGATTTAAGGCGAAAAGCGGTGGATGATTTATATGAGAAAGAGTTTTATGAAGGAACAGGGGACAATCTGGAATATTTTTGTGATCCACAATTGGCACCTTTAGGTGATGTAACCTACATCGATATTGGAGCGTTTGAGGGAGAAAGTATCGAACCTGTAAAAGAATTTTATAGAGATAGATTACGAAAATGCATTGCATTTGAACCAGATACAAATTCATTGTTAAAACTTAAAAAATATATATCTCAAAATAAGATGGTAGAGCGAACAGCTATTTTGCCATATGCGTTAGGTTCGGAAGATAAGACAATACATTTTCAGGAGACAGGATCTACATCAAAGCAGACAGATCAAGGTAGTATAGAAGTAGAACAAAGGGAATTTGATAAATTAAAAGACATTCAAATTGTTGGAGAAGCTATGGTAAAGATGGATATAGAAGGAGGTGAATTAGATGCTCTAAAAGGAATGAAAAAAATGATAAAGGAACGGCAGCCTTATTTGGCAATATGCATCTATCATAAGGAAGCGGATTTGTATGATATACCGAATTATATCAAAAGTATATATTCAGGTTATCGCTTCTTTATTCGTGGAGGATGGCATTTAGAGTGTTGGGCTGTTCCAGAAAGACATTTTCAGAAGGAGAATAACTAACTATGGATAGAAAATCAATTTTTAATAAAGTACAGGATATTTTTAGAGAAATTTTTGCTGATGAAACCTTAAAAATTAGTGATAAAATGACTGCGAATGATTTAGAGTCATGGGATAGTATTATGCATATTAATTTAATGGAAGCAATACAAGATGAGTTTAATATTCTATTTGATTTTGATGAGATCGCTGAAATGGTGGAAGTTAACGACATTATTAGCGCTGTTAGTAACAAAGTAGAAGAAATAAAAAAGATCTAGGGGATTAGAAATGGGAAAATGCAGAGTAAGATTAGCTACATATGATGATGTTCCTGCAATCATGCGTTTTATCGATCAATATTGGAAAAAG
Source organism: uncultured Eubacterium sp. (assembly GCA_947090545.1). Lineage (GTDB taxonomy): Bacteria > Bacillota > Clostridia > Lachnospirales > Lachnospiraceae > Eubacterium_J. Next base: position 44,945 of record CAMUPC010000001.1, read on the forward strand.
GATCATATTCTAGCAACAAACAGAACATTATTTGAGTGGCAATATATATGTGATGAAAGGGTCAATTTTATAATTGGTATAGATAATTTGAATAATATCCAAGGTATTTTGGGATTTATACCATATAGCATTAGAAATGATAAAGATCTTTCTTTAGCATTATGGAAAGCGAATCAAGAGCAGCAATTTCTGGGCATAAGACTGATGTCACATTTAATAAAGGAAATTCCGCATAAAAATATTGTGTGTACTGGGATTAATATGGAAACGACATCGAAGATCTATGAACGAATGGGAATGAACATAGGAACAATGACACAGTGGTATCGATTAACATCCAGAAAAGAATATAAAGTAGCGGTTGTGATGAACACGGAAATTCCATATGTACAACCGTCAGTATGCTCGTTGCAACTAATAAAAGATTTTTCGCAAGTAGAATCCGTCTTTGATTTCATGCAGTCTAAAGAAAATAATATTCCGTATAAAAGTAAGGAATATGTTAGAAAGAGATATTATGAGCATCCGATTTATCAATATCTTGTGTATGGGGTCAAAGAGAAAGACGGTAATATTAGTGCATTGATTGTATTACGAATACAAAATTACTGTGATTCTAGGGTTTTTCGATTTGTTGATTGTATAGGTAATATCAATGTACTAAAAACGATAACATCAGAATTGGATCGTCTGATGATAGAAAATCAAGTTGAATATATAGATATGTATGAAACAGGAATACAGCAGAATATATTAAGGGAGGCTGGTTGGATTTTAGTAAAGGAGTCAGGAAATATCATTCCTAATTATTTCTCACCATATGTACAGAGGACAGTAGATATACATTACTGTAAATCTGATGTGAATGCGATTTTATTTAGAGGAGATGGTGACCAGGATAGGCCAAGTTAAAGGGTAAGGTGATTAGAATTGAAGTATTTTCAATATCCGCTTGATGCAAAGAATTTGTTACGGAATAAGGGGTTTATAAAAAAAGAATTAATGAGTTCAAGCTCTGAATGGATTTATAAAAAGATCGCTATTTTAGGAGGGTCTACAACGAATGAAATTGCAGATCAGCTTGAATTGTTTTTGCTTCATTATGGTATAAAAGCTGAATTTTATCAGTCTGATTACGGGCAATATTGGCAGGATTCTATATTTGGCAATCATCATTTAGAAGCGTTCAGGCCAGATCTTATTTATATACATACAAGCTGGAGAAATATCAGGCAATTTCCTACAGTAATTAATACGAAAGAGGAAGTTGAAGATATGGTAGAGAAAGAATATCAATATTTTGAATCAATGTGGCTTGCTTTGGATCAAAGGATGCATTGTCCCATTATTCAAAATAATTTTGACCGACCAAATTATCGATTGATGGGTAATCGGGATATATGGGATTATAGGGGAAGAAGTAATTACATTTCTCGGCTGAATCAAAAGTTTTATTCATATGCACAGATACATGATAACTTTTATATCAATGACTTAGAGTTTATTGCACAAGATTTTGGTCTAGCAGAGTGGGGAAATTCTCGTTACTGGCATATGTATAAATATGCCATGTGTTTTAATGCGATTCCTTATGTTGCGGATAGTATAGCTAAGATTATAAAGTCTTTATATGGGAAAAATAAAAAGGTACTGGCGGTGGATTTAGATAATACGCTTTGGGGTGGTATTGTTGGCGATGACGGAGTAGAAGGAATCCAAATTGGACAAGAAATGCCTAAAGGCCAGGTGTTTTATGAATTTCAGAATTATCTTAAGGATTTACAGCAGATAGGGGTAGTTCTGGCAGTGGATTCTAAGAACGAAGTTGAAAATGCATTGGCAGGGTTAAATCATCCAGATGGAATACTCAAACCAGATGATTTTGTGAAAATAATGGCAAATTGGGAGCCGAAAGACCATAATTTGGTAGTAATGGCAAATGATTTATCCTTGGGAATCGATAGTTTTGTGTTTGTAGATGATAATCCTGCGGAACGAGAGTTAGTATCTGCTCAGTTACCTGAAATAGCAGTACCTGAAATGGATCGGGCGGAAAATTATATATGCATTTTGGATCACGAGGGTTTTTTTGAAACGACAGTTTTGTCTAAAGAAGATATAAATAAAACTGAAAAATACCGTGCGAAGTCTGAAGCGAAGCAACAAATGGCGTTATTTAAATCTTATGAGGAATATCTACAGAGTTTGCAGATGAAGGCTGTTATAGAAGATTTTAAGCCCATTAATATACAAAGAATTGCACAGTTAACTAACAAGTCAAACCAGTTTAATTTGACAACATTGAGGTGCTCAGAAGATGATATCAGAGAAATGCAAAAAAATGATCATTATATTTGCTTATGTGCCAGATTATTTGATAAGTTTGGGGATCATGGATTAGTGATAGTTACTGTAGGAGAAATTATAGGCGTTGAGCTGCATATTAAATTGCTTCTTATGAGTTGTCGAGTATTAAAACGTGGATTGGAAGATATGATAATGAATGCAATTGTGAATATGGCAAAAGAAAAAGGATTAGAGAAGATGATGGGTTATTATTATCCAACGGTAAAAAATAATATGGTTAAAATGTTTTATAGTGATATGGGTTTTCAGAAAAAATCGGAAGATGAAAGAGGAAACACTGTATGGGAAATTGAGTTAAAGAAATATGTACCGAAAAAAACATTTATTACTAGCGGTGAGTAAAGAATTATCCTTATTAAATGTCTGATAAAAGAAGAGAGTGGGATTAAGATATTATGAGTAAGCTATATATTGTTATGTATCATTATGTGCGAGATTTGAGAAATAGCCGTTATCCAGGAATTAAGGGTTTGGATTATAAATTATTTAAAGATCAGATTGCGTTTTTTGCAAAATATTTTCATGTGATAACAATGGAAGAAGTAATAAATTTTTTCGGGGGGGGGGATGGAGGGTCAGAGAATTACTTGCCTGAGAATTCGTTATTGTTGACGTTTGATGATGGCTATATTGATAATTATACATTTGTACTGCCGATTTTAAAAAAGTACCATATGCAGGGTTCATTTTTTGTGCCAGGAAAGGTATTTACGGAACATTGTTTATTAGATGTAAATAAAATACATTTTTTACTTGCTAAGGTGCCAATAGATATTTTAAATAAAGAATTGTTAAAACAAATGGACGAGTATAGAGGAGGTGAATGGCAGTATCCTTCCAATCAGGAATTATATAGGAAATACGCATTAGCAAATCGTTTTGATGATGAAAAAACAGTATTTATAAAACGGGTTCTTCAAGTTGGGCTCCCAGAACGAGTGAGAAACATGATCTGTAGTAATTTGTTTAAAAAATATATAGAAGTACCCGAAGAAGTTTTAGCGAGGGAAATTTATTTAAGTTATGATCAGATGGTATTTATGAAGCAGTCAGGGATGTTTTTCGGTATTCATGGATATGAGCATAGTTGGATGAACAGCTTACAGAAAGGAGAATTAAAAAAAGATCTAAAAAAAGCATTAGAATGTATGCGAGATTTAATAGATAAAAATTGTTGGGTTATTAATTATCCATATGGTTCTTACAGCAGAGACGTACTTGATAGTTTAAAAGATACTGGATGTGTGTGTGGTTTATCAACGGATTTAGGAATTGCGGATTTGAATAAGGACAATAGATTCATATTACCAAGGTTGGATACAAACGATTTTCCACCTAAAAGTAATCATTATAAAGAATTTAAAGTTTTTTGAGGTATGGAATGAACGATCAAGATCAAGAGTTTTACAGTCAATTTTTGCAGTTACTTTTAGTTACTGAAAATATGCAGCAGAGAATTTTGTCTTTGGAGAAAAGAAATGAGATTCTTATTCAATCACAAAGGAAGATTACAGAGTGGGTGGATGATATGCTCTCAGATATTGAATGTTTTCAAGAAAATGTACAGTTTGAAATTATGGACGAAAGAATGCTACAGAATGAACAAACATTTTGGTATCCGCAGATTGCATCCATTGAAGAGACAATGCACCGCCTGATTGAAGATAGGGCATCGATTGCTAGGTTCGGTGATGGAGAATTTGCAGCGATCCAAGGACGTATTCGTCATAAATTTCAGACTGTAATAAATGAAGAATTGAGAAATCGGTTAAAAGAAGTGTTAAGATCAAATGAAAATAATTTACTGATTGCAATTGCAGATAATTATGGAAGCTTGGAATCTTATACGCTTCAGGCAAAAAGGGAAATACGGCATTATATGAACAGAAATGTGCGCAGAGAACATTTATCCTTACTAGACAGAAAAAGAATTTATCATAATGCTTATATTACGCGGCCCTATGTTATGTATGTAGATCATTGTACAAATGCTCCAGCAATTCGTTTCGAGCAAATTAAAAAGATCTGGAATGGTAGAAGGTGTATTTTTGTAGAGGGAAGTATGACAGGGATGGGAGTTGGAAATGACTTGTTTCAGAATGCGGAATCTATAAAAAGAATACTTGTGCCAGCAGAAAATGCATTTTCTAAGTATAAGCAAATATTGTCGGTTTGTTTACAACAACCTAAAACGAATTTGTTTTTATTGGCTTTGGGACCGACTGCAACAGTGCTTGCATATGATTTATATCAGGCAGGATATCAGGCAGTGGATGTTGGACATATTGATTTGGAATATGAATGGTTTCTTAAAGGTGAGGGACACAGGACATCGGTAGACAGGAAATATAATAATGAAGTTGAAGGTGGTGAAAAACCTCAAGCAATAGAAGATAAAGATTATTTAAGTCAGATAATAGCAGACTTTTCATAGACGTTAGTTTGACAGAATTCTGTTATTGATTTATTTATACAAGAAATGGAGAAAGAAGTTATGGTAGAGAGGGGAAATATAGCAGTAATTACAGCTCGAAGCGGATCAAAAGGATTAAAAGATAAAAATATAAAATTATTGAATGGAAAACCCCTACTTGCATATTCTATTGAAGCTGCTAAGAAGTCAGGCTGCTTTGATTGTATTCATGTTTCGACTGACAATCAAGAGTATGCTAGGATAGCAGAAAAGTATGGGGCGGAGGTTCCGTTTTTAAGAGAGAGGGAGTTGGCTTCGGATACGGCAGATTGTTGGGATGCAGTACGTTTTGTTCTTCGTAAATATGAGCAGGAAGGACAGCATTTTGAACGTGTTATGCTTTTGCAGCCTACATCACCGCTTCGTAATGCAGAGGATATTAAAAATTCATTTTTATTGATGAAAGAAAAAAAGTCATCGGCAGTGATTGGAGTATGTGAAATGGAACATACGCCGCTTTGGAGTAATGTTTTACCGGAAGATAAAAATATGAAAGGTTTTCAGAAACCAGAATATGAGATTCCCAGGCAGCAGCTTCCTGTTTATTATCGTATTAATGGGGCAATTTATCTTGTGAATACAGATTTTTTAATGAAATGTGGAAATTTATATGATCAGGATTCTTATGCGTATATTATGCCTAAAGAACGATCTGTCGACATAGATAGCATATTGGATTTCTTTCTTGTTGAGACATATTTAAAAAAGAATATTTCTAATGTTTAGAACAGAATTAGATATTAATTTTAAGAAAATAAAACTGCTTATTTAATAAAGAAGGAGAAATTGAAAATGAAAAGAGTTTCTTTGTTTGGAATTGGATCAGAGGCAGTGGCTATACTAAAAGAGTTTTATTCTTTGTATTGGTGTACTGTTCAAGTTGATTCAGTGTTTTTTAACGATAGCCAATATTGGGGGATGAATTTTACGCCGGATATTTGTATTGAGAGGCCATCAGAAATAATAAGTCATCATTTTGATAAGCTTATCATTTGTGCGGTTTCAGAATATAAAGAGGCGGTAATTTCTCTATTGACAGAAAAACTTGGTGTAGAAGAAGAGAAGATTGTTACTTATTATGAATGGTTAGAAGTTAATGTTGGTATGCATAATATTGATTGGGAGGATATACATAGTTCACGGGATATTCTTGGTAAATTACAGCAGTGTACAGCGTTAAATGACCTTGAGGATTTTTACTACAATCAAACACATCGTGAGATGACTAAATATTTACATTATTTTGAGGTATATGACAGGCATTTCAAAAAATACCGAAATACAGATTGTGTTGTAGTTGAGATTGGCATTTGTAAGGGTGGTTCATTACAGATGTGGAAAAATTATTTTGGCGAAAAGGCAAAGATCATTGGAATTGATATAGATGAATCTACTTTAGCATTTGAGGAAGATCAGGTTAAAGTTGAAATAGGATCTCAGTCAGACCAGAAATTTTGGAAAAAATTTAAAGAAAAATATCCAAGAGTAGATATTTTGATTGACGATGGCGGACATACTATGGAGCAACAAATCGTAACTTTTGAAGAAATGTTTAGTTATATATCAGAGAACGGTATCTATTTATGTGAAGATATGCATACGTCGTATTGGTATAATTTCGGGGGAGGTTATAAAGAACCAACGTCTTATATAGAGTATACTAAAAATTTTGTTGACTATATAAATGCATGGTATAATCCCAATATTAATGAGGATAATATATTTACGCACACGATGCATAGCTTGCATTATTATGATAGCATGTTAGTAATTGAAAAAAGAAAGATGAAACGATCTATTTGTATTACAACGGGAAATGGTGACTGAAGATCGTGCAGATTTTTATTCCCCATTTTGTATATTTGGACATTTTGGATGTTTTAAAGCCTGCGTTGTTTGTACGCAGGCTTATTAGGTTTGCAGAGAAATGAGATGTAAGCGTTAATAGTGAGTACCGCTTATGATAAAAATGAATATGTAAAACAAATGCTATAAATATACAGTTAGATATTTTTTCGGATTTGTATATCGGAGAAAATGGTAAAAGCAGTTGAATTCATAGATAGTTTCGTGTAGTATATATATGAGCAGTACTAAGTATTTATGCTAACACCGTAAATTTGACGTATATGATGATTAAGTTTTACATGTGAGGAAAATATATATGATAGACTTTGCAAAACTTCTAATAGAAAATTTAGATGATTATAATCAATTGCTGGATATCATTGATGATACGCATATTGATGATGGGGTAATTTGGTATTTAAAAGAATATATTGGTATAAAATGTAAAGCTATGTTGATTGAATATCCGTATTATGAGAAAGATTATCTTAGTACATATTATAGTTTTTATTCTAAACAACATGGAGAACATTCAAAATTATGTTTTAGATTGCATTTTTTCGGCGAATTAGAGGAAACTGAAAATAAGCGTATATATTATGGATATATTTCTTTGAGAGAAGGAATTAAGGATTCTAAAATAGGTAAGTCATATTTGTCACCTAAATTATTATTACGAAAAGATGAGGAAGCATATTTAATGTTGGATGAATTTTCAGCAGATGTATATGGGGAGAGATTAGTGGTGAAAGCATTTCCGTGGATGAAGCAAGAGACGGATATTTCAGTTTGTGCTCATGTGGCGATGTGGAGTATTCTAAGATACTATGGAAATAGGTTCAAGGGGCATAGAGATACCGTTATGGGTGAAATAGTTGAATTGGTACAAAATGAAAAAGGGAGAAAAATACCATCGAGAGGGCTTACACCAGATCAAATTGTTGATACTTTAGATTTATATAATTTTTCACCAGTTTTGCTTGGAGACGAATATCATGAGTTACATTATTTTATAAATGAAATAATAGCTTATATTGAGTCAGGTATTCCGGTTGTGGCAACAATGAACAGAAAAAAACATGCGATTACATTGTTTGGGCACGGCAAGGTTAATTATGATATTTTAAACGAGAGGGAATCTGAATGGGAATATCTGAAAGAACCTGAAAGTAATATTATATTGCATTCATCTCTAATATCTACGGTGTATGCGATTGATGATAATCATTTTCCATATAGACAGGTAGATCCACAAATACCTTTTACAGATCGAAAGATAGATTATTCATTAGGGGAGATAAATTATATAATCGTTCCATATTGTCAGAAAGTATTGTTAGGATTTAATGAAGTTTATGAGAAATTTATGGGAATAGTGAGAACGAAAGCAATGGAGTGGAGAGGAACAAGAATATGCCGTATTTATTTAACTAGTTCTAATTCTTTTAAGGAAAAATGCGCAACAAATAATTTAATGAATGAGGAGTTAAAAAAGAGGATTTTTTTGATGGATATGCCTAAATTTATTTGGTGTATGGATTTGGCCACAATAGCGGAGAGCAGAGAAGGATTAATGTCTGGTAGGATTATTGCAGATTCTACGGTTGGTACACGTGATGAAAATCCATGGTTGCTAATGCATAATGAACAGTCGATTTATATGGTGGAATATGATAAAAATTTGAAATATATACAATGTGAAATTAGTCCATATTATATTTATGAAAATAATTTACAAGATATTAAAAAAGTAAAAGAATACCGTACATCTGTTTGGGAGGATATATATGCTTAATTTGGCAATCTATGATTTTTTAGAAAAAATGGTTAGTGAAAGTGAAGAGGAATTGGAAGAATACCGCAGATTATGTGGTTGCGATAACGATACGGTAAAATTAGGGATTAATTCATTGCAAAGTGTTATTAGAAGTTCCGTAATAGAGGAGCAGCAAAATGATCCAATGTATTCGCATGTTTTTTATCGAAAATCGGGATATGAAAGTATCAAATTAGGAAATCTCAAATTTGACATAGAAAATATTTCTTCGTTGTTGGTAAATGTGAAAGGAATTATGACAAATGATAAGTGTGCAATTTTTCTTTCTGTTTTTTCTATTTTGGCAAAATTGAAAAATTTGAAAGTAGTTTTATCTCCGGCAATGGGTATAGTTGTGTCATTTTTATATAAGAATAGTTATGAGAAAAGATATGGAAAAATGGTAGACGAAGAAGATATGAGAGAAAAAGTTAGAAGTGATTTTGAAAATATTTTTGGTAACTTGGATTTAAAAAAAGAAATAGGTGTAGCTGTAAATAATTTAGCTAAATTAGGCGTCATTGAGATCATAGGTGGTAAAATCTGGCTTATAGAAGAAGTTAGCATATAATGGTACATGCCTAAGTAAAAACTTAGACATGTTATTTAGTCGCATAATATGAGGCATGACTATTAGAAGCAACATAAATCTGATTATTACGTGAAATTTGCTCACTTGCAACCTGAGAAGCAGTTGAAAGGGTTTTTGCAGTTTGTTCTGGTAATATAGTAGATTTTATGGAAAAGCTTTTTTCTGATGCTCGGGATGAGGACAGTTTTTTTGTTTGTGCCATTGGTTTTCCTCCTAAAATTGTTAATTGCGTACTTTTGATATTATACTATATTATATGAGAAAATACAAGATAAATGCTACAAAAAGTTGTTAAAAGTTATTTAAAATATGTGGAATAGTTATTGGAATATAGGAAATTTCGCAAAATACATGTATTTTGTATGAAAACATGTTATAGTATTAGCAATGATATAAATGGTAAAGGAGTAAAATATTCATATGAAAAAAGTATTAGTAACCGGAGCCGACGGTTTCATCGGCAGCCATTTAACAGAAAGTTTATTAGAAAAAGGTTATAAAGTAAAAGCGTTTTCTTATTACAATTCCTTCAACACCTGGGGCTGGCTGGATACGCTGCCTAAGGAAAAGTTGCGAGAGATTGAAATATTTACAGGTGATATTCGTGATTCTAATGGTGTGAGGACTGCATTGCGCGGTGTGGATATGGTATTTCATCTCGCTGCATTGATTGCGATTCCTTTTAGTTATCATTCACCAGATTCCTATGTTGATACAAATATAAAAGGCACATTAAATGTCCTGCAGGCGGCAAGGGATCTGGATTTGGAACGCGTATTGGTGACTTCTACTTCTGAGGTTTATGGTACAGCACAATATGTGCCAATTGATGAAAAGCATCCATTTCAGGGACAATCCCCATATTCAGCTACAAAAATTGGGGCGGATCGGCTTGCCGAGAGTTTTTACCGAAGCTTTGAAACACCAGTATCTATTGTGCGTCCATTTAATACGTACGGACCAAGGCAGTCAGCGAGAGCAGTGATTCCTACGATTATCACGCAGTTGCTGGCTGGACAGACAGATATTAAGCTGGGAGCTTTAACGCCAACCAGAGATTTTAATTATGTAAAGGATACAGCAGCAGGATTTATTGCGATTGCAGAATCTGATCGAACAATTGGCGAGGAGATTAACATTGCAACGCAGCAGGAGATTTCGATTGGTAGCCTTGCAAAAGAGATTATTGGGCAGATTAACCCGAATGCCAGGATTATATGTGAAGAAGAGCGTCTGCGTCCACAGAAGAGCGAGGTAAATCGGTTGCTTGGCTCAAATGAAAAAATAAAAAAATTGACAGACTGGGAACAGCAGTATACGTTTGCACAGGGGATTGCAGAGACGATAGCCTGGCTGCGTGAACATATGGAGTATTATAAGACAGACATCTATAATATTTGATGGAAAGTTGTCCGAAATATAAAGAGAGCATTGCTATAGAAGTCTTGCAATAGATAAGGCTGAATGATATTAGATGAAAATATCCAGAAGAAAACAGGAGGCGAAATATGGATCATTTCATACCACTGTCTGTTCCTAATTTTGAGGGCAATGAATCAAAGTATGTCAATGACGCACTGGATCAGGGGTGGGTTTCAACTGGCGGTGCTTATATTCGTGCATTGGAGCAAAAAATGTCTGATTTTTTGCAAGCAGAGCAAACGGCTGCATGTCAGAGTGGTACAGCGGCGCTTCATTTGTCTTTAATTGCATGTAATGTCCTTCCAGGAGATTTGGTTATTGTGCCTACATTAACATTTATTGCGGCAGTGAATCCGGTGAAATATCAGTTTGCAGATCCGATCTTCATAGACTGCGATGATAGCTTATGCATAGACCCGGTAAAACTGGAACAGTTTTGCCGGGAAGAGTGTGAAAAGACAGAAGCAGGATTGTGGCATAAGGAAACGGGCAGGCAGATAAAAGCCGTGATTGCCGTCCATGTATTTGGAAATCTGGCTGATATGGAAGCGATTATGAGAATTGCAGATATGTATGGGCTGTATGTGATTGAAGATGCGACTGAAGCGCTAGGAACAAAGTATGTGGAGGGAAGATACGCTGGGAAATATGCAGGAACGATTGGTGATTTTGGAGCATTTTCTTTTAATGGCAACAAAATTATTACTACTGGAGGCGGTGGTGCTGTTACTGCAAGAAAGACAGAGGATGTAGAGTATCTGCGGTATTTATCTACACAGGCGAAGGATGATTCGCATTATTATATTCATCATGAGATAGGGTATAATTATCGCATGACGAATTTGCAGGCAGCTCTTGGGGTAGCGCAGATGGAGGAGTTGCCGGAATTTATTCGGAGAAAACAGCGAAATTATCAGCTTTACAGAGAGCTTTTTGATGAGTTTTCATTGGGGCGGCTGTTATCATTTCGGGATGGTACAATTGCAAATAAGTGGTTTTATTCGCTGGAAATTGAAATAGAACGAATCGAGGGTGAATTACATGATATCATAGAGCATTTACATGATAAAGGTATTCAAACGCGTCCAATATGGGGGTTAATTCATGAACAAAAACCATATGAGGGGGCAGTTACTTATTATATTGAGCGGGCGATACATTACAGTCGGCGTATATTGAATCTTCCATGCAGTACACAGTTGAAAGAGGATGAGATTCGATATGTGGCACAGACTGTTATGGAAGTATTATCAGCAGGTGTATTGTAGATAATGCCAAGGAAGGCATAATGAAAAGCGAAGGAAGTCAGGAAGACGACAGAGGAAATGGAAAATCCTCTGATAGCGAAGGAAGTCAAGGAGGACAATCATGAATAGTGAACAGTTGCAAGGGTTTCTGTCACCAGGAAACATTACCGTTGTAGAAGCTATGCAGAAGATTGATGCGAATGCAAAAGGTATTTTATTTATTGTAGATGAAGTACGCAGGCTTGAAGGAGTAGTTACAGATGGAGATATCCGTCGATGGATTATTAAAACAGCGAACCTGCAGCAGCGTATATCAGAGATGATGAATAAATCTCCTAAATATATATGTCTAAAGGAAATCCACACAGCGTTAGAATATATGGAACGGATGCAGATTAATGTTCTGCCCGTATTAGATCCATCTGGTAAAGTGGCAGATGTGATGATTCGGGATAAAAGTGGTAGTATTAACATACCAAGGCTGGAAAAACGTCTGTTAAATTGTGTTGATGTTGTAATTATGGCCGGCGGAAAAGGAACGCGTTTATATCCTTTTACAAAAATTTTACCCAAGCCTCTGATTCCGATTGGAGATGTTCCGATCATGGAGCGAATTATTGGCCGTTTTTGTGATTATGGGGTAAAGCATTTCATCGCAACTTTAAATTATCGTAAGACAATGATACGTTCTTATTTTGCAGATTTAATGACGAATTATCATATGGACTATATAGAAGAGAATAAACCGCTTGGGACGGCGGGAAGCCTAAGGCTGATAAATAAATCATTTAAAAGTCCTTTTATTGTTACGAATTGTGATATTTTGATAGATGCTGATTATACGGATATATACAAGCATCACTGTGATTCTGGAAATGTACTTACGATTGTGACTGCGTTGAAAAATATTATCGTTCCATATGGCGTAGTGAATGCAAGGGAAAACGCCATTATAGATTCTATGGAAGAAAAACCGAAGATGTCATATTTTGTTAATACAGGCATGTATGTATTGAATCCAGAGCTGATGGACTGGATTCCTGAAGATAAGTTTTATCATATGACTGATCTTGCAGATGATTTGTTGAAGCATGGAAAGCAAGTAGGAATGTATCCGATAAGTGAAGATTCTTTTTTGGATATGGGAGAATTTGAAGAAATGCGGCGGATGGAACAAAAGTTAAATTTAAAAGCAGAGTGATACCTGAACGAAAGACAAGCTGATGTTGATAGGTAGTTTATGAGGAAGGGAGGTAGTTAGATGGTTATACAGCATAATATGAATGCAGTTGCAGCAGAACGCAGCCTGAGTGAAACGAAAGATCAACTTCATGTATCAACAAAAAAGCTTGCGTCAGGATATCGTGTAAATTCGTCAGCAGATGATGCGGCTGCATTAAAAATATCAGAAAAGATGCGTTGGCAGATACGAGGTTTGAATCGCGCATCAGACAATATTGGTGAAGGAGAAGAACTGGTTAAAGTTGCCGAAGGTGCACTACAGGAAGTACATGAGATGCTTCAGCGGCTGGTGGAGCTGACTGTGCAGGCGGCGAATGATACAAATAATGTAGAAGACCGTGATGCAATCCAACAGGAAATTAATCAGATCAAAAATGAGATCAATCGGATCGGTACAGACACAGAGTATAATAAAATAAAGATTTTTGAGCCTGGACTTCACAAAACAGTAAAATGTGAGCCGAGAGATATTTTAATCTATCACGAAGACAGCGCAACAGATCCAAGGGGATATCGGGAAGGCGGTATTATCTACAATGGAAAGCGTTATTCTTATGAAAGCATGGGTATTAAATTTGATGCAAATGGTGATATACCTGCCGGGACTTACCAGGCACATGTATTGGCACAGGATGGCAGGCCAACAACGATTGAACTGATTTTTGAAGGAGGAGACCGTATCCCAAGCGGCAGGAAATATACGCCTGAGGCAGACGCAGATGGAATACGGATCGACCATATTTTACATCCGTGGAGTACGATTAAAAATGAGAATGGTGAAAGCCTGAATCCGAACTGTACGAAGAAGGGAACCTATACTTTTGAACATGCAGGGATGTCATTCAGCTTTGATATAGAGGATGGAATGAGCCAGACGACGCTGATCAAATGGGTGAAGGAGGATTTGGTAAAGACATATGATTTTAGGAGTGATGGGGTGGAAATTGTACAGGTGCCGGTAGTAGATCCTAATATATCGATTACAAGTGTAGCAATTAACTCGCAGGTTGCTCCTTTTATCCCGGGAAATACAACAAATAATACAAGTAGCTATATGATGGGTGCAGATGAAAAAGGATTGTGGCTGCGTATACCAGGTGCTTCTAATGTTGCGAGTCCGAACGTTCCCCAGGATCTATATATGTGTGAATGGGAAGATCTTGAACTGGATGAATGGAAGGAAGGAGAGAGCGTAAATCCAGACAGTACAGTTACTGGGGGTGAGAAGCCGACAAGATATTTTTATATGGATTTTCCAAACTCAACGGTTCAAATTGGTTTTGAAGTGGATTCTGAGGTCAGCAGGCAGGAATTAATTAATGCGGTAAGAAATTGGCAAATTAACGTAAAGACTGACAGTGAAATGAATATCCGAAATACGAGTGCTGCAGCAGTGCCGATCACAATTATTCCAAGTATAGATGATACAAGTCCATCCTTAGATGCATATGGTACACAGTTTCAGATGGGACTTTTTGGGAAGGATGTTCAGCGGCCTGTAAGGCTGGCGGATAATACAACAATTGTAGATGCCAATGATAAATTGGCTTTTACAATGAAAGATTGCAAGACTCCAACCCCAGAAACATATACTTTTGATGCAAATGTTACGGTCACTGATGTTACAAACAGGGCAAAAACAGATATTGGAAAGTATATTGAAGATTATGGGAAAGCTCTTGAGAAGAGACTGAATGGAGGTTGGGCTAATTTACCGTCGGAGACCGTGAATCGAACTCTCAGTTTTAAGTCCTCGGATGGATATCAGATGTCTTTTCAGTATACAGAGGATTTTGAAGAGTTTGGTATAGATGAAAAAAATGATGTATTTATAATCAAGGAGGAACAGGACCCTAATTTTCCAGATGATCCTGATAAAAAGGTAAAAGTAGTTGAGATTAATGAGCAAAAAAAGCAGGCTTATCAGGATCAATTAGCTCAACAGTTAGAGCAGTCTTTGCGTAATTCAACATTTACCATTGAAACGAATGGACAGGTAACCGCACATAATACGATTTTTTCTCCAAATATGACAGAAAATGTGCGTTATACTTCATCGGTTACGGCACATTGCCGCAGCCTGAAAATACAGTCAAGCTATAATGAGGGAGATCACATTACAATTCCGCTTCCAGGTATGGATACGAATATTTTAGGCATTGACGATATTAAGGTTTATAGCTATGCGCAAGCATCTGATGCTATTAAAAAGGTTCACAAGGCTGTCAATATTGTCTCAGATATCCGCAGTGACTTTGGAGCAATCCATAATCGTTTGATAGCTGCAAGAATGGTGGATGATGTGATTGCAGAAAATGCACAATCAGCAGAATCTAAGGTTCGGGATATGAATATGTCGTCCGGTGTAGTAGAGCAGTCTAAAAATAATATTTTAGGACAGATGAAGGAAGCTGTGCTTGCGCAGGCAAATCATATGAAAGATGGTGTTGCTACATTGTTGCAATGAGAGTAGAATTTTTATATAATAGACTGAATGTAAAAAGTACAAATGTTACATAACGGAAATAATTATGAGAAATAAAGCAATGGAGGAACAAATGGAAAACAACAGAAAAGAACAGTTGGAAGCATTAAAAGTATTATCGGATTTTCAGGACAAGTTTATTGCCAATACAGAGATTTTAATTGAAGAGCTAACGACTGTAAAAAAAGATGATACGGATGCGTTATTAAAAAGTGTCACAGATTCTGTAAATTGGGAAATCGGTGTTTTAAATGGTACTTTATCACTGATTAATGAAGAATCCGAAAAATTAAGTAAAGAAGATATTAATAAAGCTGTCACAAATCTGGCAGATGCACTGCGGTCACAGGATGATCAGAAAATTGCAGATGCATTAGATAAAGAGTTGCTCCCAATGTTAAAAAAGATTCGGGAAGCTGTGACAGTATTTAGCAAATAGGAATTAGTGGCTGATCGTCAAGGATTGCCTGTTTGTATGCACCGCACGATTTTGCAGTTATATTCATTTAATCGTGCGGTGCTATTAGCTTTCATTTTACGATTGGCTGTCAGAGATTATGAGATGTCAATATTTGAAACATTTCACCCATTCTTTGTTCCAGACTATGGAGCTCCATAGCTTTCTGGAAACCGTTCTCAGCAATCTGCATTCTCTCTTCGTCATGTGCAAGATAATACCGACACTTCTCCAGCAATTCCTCTTCGCTTGAATAAGTTTCTAAATCATGCCCTATTTCAAAATATTCGGGGATCTCACTTTGATAATTTGTCAAAAGGAAGCCGCCGCAGGCAAGGATATCCCAGATTCTCAGCGGAAGTGCCGTCTTAATGGATTTAGCCGTCATATTCAGGTTTATTTTACTTAGCCGAAAGATTTTTGGCATGTCGGAGTATGTGCGTGCCAGTCCTTTATTATGAACGTTTGGCAGGGAGGAAGTATCGCTTCCGGTATAGAGATCTACAGAGAACTGTTCTGATAAACGTTTTAACAGCCGCATCCGCTCTTGTTCTGTGACCTTTGTACTTAAATATAGGTCGGCGACAACAGCGATCTCATTTTTTTCATAATTATCTGGAAATTGATAAAATCCAGGCAGGTACTTCTTAAATTCTGTAACGAGTTTAGATGTGACTACTTCTCGAATAAAATTGTATCCGTAGACCTTCAATTGTGATTCAATAATGCCTTCCAGATACCCGCGCAGATATTCAGGAGGATTTTTTAATTTATTATAAGGGCATTTTTCGGTGTATAGAGATGCCACAAAGGAAATATCGCAGCTATATTGTGACTGGTCGTTCTTTGTGATAGCGTCACAAATAGGTTTCATAGTCGATATATCAGATGCAAGAGGCAGGTAAAAGATACAGTTTGGATTCTTAGGAGCAAATTCTTCATACAGAGCATAATCGAATAAAAAAATACGGTTCCAAGGATGGTAAATAGCATTCGAGTATAATTCTAAAACGGGGCTGTCCACAATCCAGCAGACATATGGGGTTTTAAAAATATTGCATACCTCGGAAAGTACAGGAAAATAATTGATGCTGAATACGAGGTCATAATGGGTCGCTTTAAGCGGTTCACTGACTAAGAGCATCTGTTCTTTTGGCGTCAGTTCTTTATTTTCCATTTCTTCCGTGATCTCTGTAATCTGAAAGCCCGATTGTTTCCAGACAGTTAGAATAGAAGATTCACAAATACTGTTATAGCGATAAAATAATATATTCATGATCGTATCCTTCATTTTTATTCCATGCTTTTAATCTAAAAAAGCTGTTTTGCAAAAGTAAGTTTTGTTCTGCTACAGCATTTTAGATTCACAAAAACGAAACTGCAAGCTATGTCATTGTTATTGTGAATCCAAAATGCCTGATTTTTACCTGCCTTTAAGATCAGAAAGAACCTGATTTATGGAGCAGATTAAAAGTAAAATCTAAGTCCAAAAATTCTGCATCTTGCGCGCTTCATCCTGCATCTTCCGTTTCTGCATCATCAGCGAATATGTCTGCAATGTCCGCTGCTTATTCAGCTCCGTAATTGCTTTCCCATAATCGGTATCTGCAATTCTGCTGCGTGCAGCAGTTGTATTATAAGACGCATAGGAATTAAAGTTAATCGCATGGTCAAGACGGTTGGACTGCGCACCGCCGCGGCTGCGCATACTGCTGACTTTGTTCAGCGCATTGTCAATCGTGTCCAGATCAAAGTCCTTCGTTACATCAAAGTCAGCGATACCAAGTGCCTTCAACGTAGAATTCGCACCGTCGCCAACCAATACAGAATTACCGTTTCCATCAGATGCAATCTGGAATCCTCCCGGACGTGCGCCGTTCAGCAGGTTCTGATTGTTGTACTGCGTCTGGGATGCGATATCGGCAATGCCCTGTTTCATATGCTCGATCTCGTTTTGAATCCCGGCAATATCGTCATCGGTCATCAGTGCGCTGTTGGATGCCTGGAGAGCAAGTTCACGGATTCTCTGCAAATAATCCGTTACACCGCCGAGCGCTGCGTCAGAGATATTTAACAGGTCTTTGCCAGATTGTAGGTTATTTGTTGCCGCGTCATAGCCCTTTACCTGGGAATTTTGCTTTTCAGAGATCGCAAGCTCGGCTGCGCCATTTGCAGCGGATGTCAGCTTGTTGCCGCTTGCTATTTGACCATATAAGGAATAGGATGACGCGCTGCTGATTCCTGAAATACCGCTCATAAAATCACTCCTTTCATATCGTAAAAAAGCCTATATGTCTCTATAAATAACATACCGCGAAAATGCGTATTTGTCAAATAGAAAAACGGGTGGTTGAGAAGGAATGTGTAAATGTGGATGAGTGTTTGTGGGAGGGACGCTGGAGGAAGGGGAGCGGGGCTGGCTTCCTGTTCCGGTTCCAAAAT
>CAMUPC010000002.1 GCA_947090545.1 uncultured Eubacterium sp.
TACATTTTGGAACCGGAACAGGAAGCAAGCCCCGCGCCCCTTCCTCCGGCGTCCTATTCTCAAAAAAATACAACACTCGACCGAAACCGCTGCCATTTTGATTCATTCACGTTAGCATATACCATGCTGGAAGAAATTGACCAACCCGCCAAATAAATATAGGATATATTCTTACGATCTGTTCATGCATTTATTCTGCGCATAAATGATACACCCCTTGACCGAATGTCATTTTAAATGATACAATACGCACATTGCCTATCTTTTCTAAGAAGGGAGTGAAATCAATATGCTGTTTAATGAGAAGGAATTAAATTGCAATTTATTTGACCAGCTATCTTTAATTGAAGAAGCAGAAGAGGTTGCAAGAGAAGAGAACGCAGAAAAGACGCTGCGTTTTCTTGCAAAGAAAAAACGACAGGTTGAGCGGAAATTATATCAAAAACCCCCGCTTCTCGACAAAAATGAATAGCATACTCTAAAAGGGGATGCCCATAAAATGGCGTCCTCTTTTTGTTTGTTGACAAACGATAAAAAATAGCATACATTATAATTAAGTTAATTTTAAGTAAGTATAAAGTAACATAAAAAAATACAAAAACAGCATCGAATATAAAATCATAAAGGATGGAAAAAGATATGTCCAAAGCAGTAAAATTAGCAGACATTGCAAAACAGCTTGGCGTCAGTACCGTAACGGTATCCAAGGCATTGTCCGGCCAAAGGGGAGTCAGCGATGAAATGCGTACAAAAATCAAGCTCCTGGCAGAAGAAATGGGCTATGTCAAGTCTGTACAGGAAAAAGCAAAAGAAAGCAAAAGCTATACGATTGGAGTTGCGGTTGCAGACCGTTATCTGGGCGCGGCGTCCTCTTTTTATCTGCGCCTGTATCAGGAACTGTCGCAAAGGGCAATGCGCAAAAACTGCTTTGCCATGCTGGAAATTGTAAGCTATGAGGATGAGCACCGTATACAGATGCCAAAGATGGTGACAGAGGAAAAAGTAGACTGCGTGATTATTATGGGTACGTTTACGACGGAATATGCCCGTTTTCTGCGCACCAATATCCAACTGCCTTTGATTCTTCTGGATACGCTTGCCGCAGAGGAAGAATCGGATTCCGTTGTGATGAGCAATATGATGGGAGCCTATCGGATGACCAATTACTTGTTTAAAATGGGGCATTCCAAAATCGGATTTGTAGGGACTAGGCTTGCGACAGCGAGTATTGACGACCGGTATTTTGGATATTTAAAATCGCTGATGCAGCATGGAGTGCCGCTAAGAGAAGACTGGATCATTGACGACCGTGACAGGCAGACAGGATGCAGTGATTATCACAGGCATTACCTGCTGCCGCCAAAGGAAGAAATGCCAACGGCTTTTTTCTGCAACAGTGATGTGGCGGCGATGGTGATGATCCGCAAGCTGACAGAGTGCGGCTATGCGGTGCCGGAGGATGTTTCGGTGGCAGGGTTTGATAATTTTATCGACGAACCGTTTCCAAAGATCGGCATTACGACATATGCGATCAATCTTAAGGAAATGGCGGGAAGGGCGGTTCATATTTTGCTGCAAAAGCTGGAAAACCCAGAGTATCATACGGGTGTCTATATGATTGACGGCAGGTTTATAGAACGGGAAAGCACAAAAAAAATTGGCGCTCCGGTTCCTTTTATATAAGGGGATAAAAACACGTTTGCCAAGGAGGGGAACAGCGGCCAGGGAATGGAAGCAAAGCGGAGGGATTCATGCAGAAAGTAAGATTGGCTGACATTGCACAAAAATTAGGCGTCAGTACCGTAACGGTGCATAACGCGCTCAGCGGAAGGAAAGGCGTCAGCGACGAGATGCGTGCGAAAATTGTAAAGGCGGCAAAAGAGATGGGATATGTTGCCTCTGCCGCGTCTAAAAAGAAAGCTGAGACGGATAAAGTATGGAATATCGGCGTGCTGATCGCAGAAAATTATCTGGCGCAATATGCAACGTATTATTGGAAAATGTATCAGGAGTTTGCGCTTGCAGCTGTGGAGAAGCAATGCTATACGACGGTTGAAGTGTTAAAAAAAGATGCGGAAATACATACACTGGAAATACCGGAAGCGTTTCGTGGAAAACACGTGGATGCGTTGGCGGTGATTGGGGAAATCAGCGGCCAGTATATTCAAAAGCTCAGGCAGCATATGCAGATGCCGCTTGTTTTTTTGGATTTTTATCATGTTGGTATCGCGAATGACGCGGTCGTGGCAGATAATTTTTATGCGATGTATCAGATGACGGAGCTTTTGTTTGCACAAGGGCTGGAGGACTTGGCTTTTGTCGGCTCAATCGACGCTACAAGCAGTATTATGGACAGATTTTGCGGATTTATGAAGGCGATGATTTCGCATCATAAAACCGTCGCAAAAGAATGGATGATTCAGGACAGGGACGAGCTGGGAAATATCGGGTTTGAGCTGCCGCAGTATATGCCGCAGGCGTTTGTCTGCAACTGCGACCTGATTGCCGGTATGCTTATTGCGAAGCTGGAAGCGGCAGGATACCGGGTGCCGGAAGATATTTCTGTCGTAGGGTTTGATAATTTTTCTTATCCGGGATATACAAAGACGAAAATCACGACGTATGAAGTAGATATGAAAGCGATGACAAAGACGGCGCTGGACAAGCTTTTAAAGCAGCTTAAAACACCGGGAGGGGGCAGAAACCGATCTATGGATGTCGTATCAGGGCAGATCCGCTGGAAGAATAGTGTAAGGATGAAATAGTACAGAAACATTGGCTGTTTATGAAATTAAATTAATCAAAATAAAAGATTAATTTAAAAATTAAGTAAATAGCCAATGTTTTTTTATGCTTTTTTCACAAAAATCTAAGATAAAAATAATATAAATAAACGAAATTGTGCGCAATAAGAAAAAAACATTGAAAAATCAGTTAAATATGGTAAAATTAAATTAACTTAAAAAACAGACTAAATATCTGAAAAAAACAAGGAGGAGAATCAATGAAAAGGAAATTATTTAGCTTAGGGTTCGTAGCTGTAATGGCAGTGTCTTTGACGGCGTGCGGCAGTAAAAATAATGCGAACGTGGAGAAGGCAGCGTCAGTGCCAACGATCGACAAAATAAACGGAGAGGATTATAAGGATCTGAAAGCGGATATCAAGATTCTTACAAACCGTACAGATATCGTAAATACGGTATACAAAGGATACGCAGAACAGTTTATGAAAGAATATCCGAATATTACAGTTACCTATGAAGGCATTACAGACTATGCAGAATCGGTAACGCTGCGCCTGACAAATGGGGATTGGGGCGATATCTGCTTTATGCCGGATACCCTTGAAAAGAGTGAGATGTCGGATTATTTTGTGCCGATGGGCGATTATGATACACTAAATGGCATTTATAACTTTGTAACAGAGAAAATGTACGATAATACCGTATATGCGATGCCAAACGGCGGTACGGCAGGCGGGATTGCCTATAACAAGCGAATCTGGAAGGAAGCAGGCGCACTGAAAGAGGATGAGGAAGGCAATACGATTCTTCCAAAGACCCCGGATGAATTTTTGGAGGCGTTAAAGCTGATTGATGAAAAAACAGACGCGATTCCGCTGTATACAAACTTTGCGGCAGGATGGCCGATGGGTGCATGGAATGATTATGTAGGCATTGCGTCCAATGCAGACCCGGATTATAAAAATAACAAGCTGCTTCACCAGCAGAATCCGTTTACGAAAAACGATGAGATGAGCGGCCCTTATGCGGTATTTTATATCTTATACGAGGCAGTTGCAAATAAGCTTGTGGAAGAAGATCCGCTTTCCAGTGACTGGGAGTCATCCAAAACGAAGATTAACAACGGAGAAATCGCAACGATGGTGTTTGGTTCCTGGTGTGTAGAGCAGTTTAGGGGCGCAGGCAGCCATCCTGATGATATCGGATATATGCCGTTCCCAATTACGGTAGATGGAAAACAGGCAGCGGCTTCAGGCGGAAACTATGCATATGCGATTAACAACAAGGCTTCAGAAGAGAACCAGATTGCGTCGATGCTGTATGTAAAATGGCTTGTGGAGGAATCTCCGATTTTTGCAGACGAAGGCTCTATCCCGGCAAAGAAAGGCGAGCCGCTTCCAGATGCTTTGGCAGAATTGGCAGGCATAGAGCTTCTTTCCGATAACGCACCGGCAGAAGGCGAAGATGGGCTGTATGACAAGATTCGGAATAAAGCGGAAGTATTAAGCGGCGACTACCCTCCGAGTGAAGTATTAGAAGCTGCTCTTTATGGGAACAAATCTTTGGATGAACTGATGGGTGAATGGAATCAGAAATGGTCAGATGCACAGTCATCCGAAGGCGTGGAAATTACACAGTAACGTTCGTCATGCACGGGAGGTATCTGCGGAACAGCAGACGGCTGTTCCGCGGTATCAAAAGAAAGGAGAAATCGGGTTATGATGAGTGGCAAAATGCAAAAAAGGCTAGTAGTCATCACATTTATGTTTGTACCGCTGCTGCTTTTGATGGTATTTACCTATATTCCTTTTGCTGAAATGATCGGATTCAGCTTTTATGATATGAAATATATCGGCGAAAGAACGTTTGTCGGGCTTGACAATTATAAAGAAGTGTTTAAGCGTACGGAAATCTTTAAGTCTCTGCTTGTCAGCCTGTATTATATGGGCGGCGGTGTCGTACAGCTTGCGCTGGCGCTGTTCTTTGCTACGATGATGGTATTTAAGGTAAAAGGAGAATCTTTTTTTAAAGCAACTTTGTTTTTTCCGTATTTGATTTGCGGGATTGCGATTGGTTTTATCTTCAAATTTTTTTATGCCAGAGGATTTGTTCTGGATTCTATTTTGCAGATCTTCGGTATGAGCCTGGAAGACATACCGTTTTGGCTCCAGGACCAGAAAATAAACAATATTTCCCTTGCGGCGACTTCCGTATGGCGCTATACAGGGCAGAACGTAGTCCTGTTTCTCGGTGCCATGATGTCCGTAGACAGAGAGCTTTACGAAGCAGCGTCATTGGATGGGGCAAACCGGTGGCATCAGTTTAAATATATTATACTTCCGAGTATTAAATCGATTATTGTATTAAATATTATTCTTTGTGTCAGCGGCTGTTTAAGTGCATTTGAACCGCCTTACGTTATTACAAACGGCATGGCGGGAACTGGTACTTATTTTGTCATTATGAACCGTTTGGCGCATGAAAACCAGAGGGTTGGGCTTGCCTGTGCGATGGCAATTGTTCTGCTGGCTATCATTATTTTGTTCACGATCGGACAGCAGGTGTTCTTTAAGTATGTGTTCAATGATGGGACAGAGGATGAATCAAAAGCGGCAGCCAAACGTAAAAAACAAGCGGCGAAAGGAGGAAATGACTGATGAAGATGAAAAGAAGTATCGGCGGGATGATTTTTGACGTATTGAAATACGTGTCTTTAATACTTGCTTCCATCGTTGCGCTGGTTCCGGTTTGCGTCTGTATTTTAACAGCGTTTAAGACAAATGAAGAGTGGGAAACGACTTCGGTATTGGATTTGCCGGCTTCCTTTTTCAATTTTGAGAACTTTCAAGTTGCTCTTGAACAGGCAAATATGGTGCGGTGCTTTGCGAATACGGCGATCGTGCTGCTCGTGGTACTGACCGTTTCTGTATTTACAGGCTCTATGCTGGCGTATGCGCTCAATCGGTTTCGGTTTCCAGGCAGAGGGCTGATCGAAAATTTGTTCCTGTTCGCGTCTTTGCTGCCAGGCATTGCGATGCAGGTTACGATTTATCAGATTATGTACAATATGGGGCTGATCAACCACCTGTATGGATATATGATCGTGCTGATGGGTACGGATATTATTTCCATTTATATTTTCCTACAGTTTTTTGAAAACCTGCCGGTATCGCTGGATGAGTCAGCAATTATTGATGGCTGTACCTACTTTGGTGTATTTTTCAGGATTTTATTCCCGCTGTTAAAACCGGCGATTATGACCTCTCTTGTATTAAAAGGGGTCAGCGTATATAACGAGTACTATGCGTCCAACCTGTATTTGCAGCGGCCGGAATTAAAGACGATTTCCACGGCTCTGTATACATTTACCGGGCCATATGGCAATCAGTACAACTATATTTGTGCGGGCGTGCTGATTACGATTATTCCGATTCTGGTATTCTTCCTTGTATTCCAGAAGCAGGTATACAGCGGTATGGCGTCTGGCGCAGTAAAAGGTTAGGAAAGATCGTACAACGATCCAAAAAAAGAAAGGGCGGCACAATGCAGACAGCCTGGCATTGTGCCGAAGGGTGAGATCAGATGAGCGAAGTAAAAATCATTGGCACTGCGGTTCCAAATATTCCATGGCAGGAAAAGCCAGAAACCTTAAACGGCGCCCCGGTGTGGCGCTATCAGCAAAATCCAATTATCGGAAGAAATCCTGTAAAAGAAGTCGCGCGGATCTTTAACAGCGCGGTCATGCCGTACGGCGATGCGTTTATCGGCGTGTTTCGGGCAGAACAGACGAACGGGATTCCGTATATTTATCTTGGAAGAAGCAAGGATGCGGTTCACTGGGAGTTTGAAGAGGAAAAAATCCAGTTTGTAGATGAAAGCGGCAAGCCTTTTATGCCAGCCTATGCCTATGATCCAAGGCTTGTAAAAGTAGACGGCGTCTATTATATGATGTGGTGCCAGGATTTTTACGGTGCTTCGATTGGCATGGCAAAGACGACGGATTTTAAGACATTTGTTAGAATAGAAAATCCATTTCTGCCGTTTAACCGCAACGCCGTATTGTTTCCGCGCAAAGTAAACGGGAACTTTTTAATGCTTTCCCGCCCAAGCGACAGCGGGCATACACCGTTTGGCGATATTTTTATATCTGAGAGCCCGGATCTTGTTTACTGGGGAAAACACCGCCATGTGATGGGCAAGAGCAGCGAATGGTGGGAGTCTGTCAAGATCGGCGGCGGCGCGGCTCCGATCGAGACATCCGAAGGCTGGCTGCTGTTTTACCATGGGGTAACCGGGACCTGCAACGGTTATGTATACAGCATCGGCGGCGCCATTTTGGATATTGATTGTCCGTCTGTTGTAAAATACCGTTGTGAAAACTTCCTTCTGACACCGGAAGAATGGTATGAGGAACGCGGATTTGTAGGCAATGTCACATTCCCCTGCGCAACGATCCAGGATGCGGCAAGCGGCAGGATCGCGATTTACTATGGCGCGGCGGATACTTATGTAGGGCTTGCTTTTACGACGGCAGACGCTGTCGTTACTTACATCAAAGAGCACAGCGTGGCAAGGGAATCCGATACCGAAGTTGGGAGAAGATAAGAAAGAAGATAAGAAAAATGAAAACATTTGCAGAAGAAGTCAAGGCACATCTGCTACAAAAGCTGATTCCCTTTTGGGAACAGTTAAAAGATGAGGAATACGGCGGCTATTACGGCTATATGGGTTTTGACCTGAAAATAGATAAGTATTATGAAAAAGGGTGTATTTTAAACAGCAGAATCTTATGGTTTTTCTCAAATGCGTATTTGCTGTTTGGACACGAGCATTTAAAACAGGCGGCAGGCCATGCGTATCTGTTTTTAAAAGAGCATTGTCTGGATACCGAATACGGCGGTGTGTACTGGTCTGTGGCTTATGACGGAACGTGCATGGATTCGACCAAGCATACGTATAATCAGGCATTTGCCGTTTATGCACTTTCTTCCTATTATGACGCGGTAAAAAAGGAAGAAGCGCTTGCGCTTGCGTTTCAGATCCAGGATTTGATACAGGAAAAGTGTACAGACGCACACGGATATTATCGGGAAGCATTTACCCGTGACTTTCAGCCAAAGGAGAATGAAAAGCTCTCAGAAAACGGAGTAATGGCGGAAAAGACGATGAATACCCTGCTGCATGTATTTGAGGCGTATACGGAGCTGTACCGTGTCAGCCAGGATGAAAAAATAGCTGACAGGCTGCGTTTTCTGCTGGATACCATAGAGGAAAAGGTATATAACCCGGTATTAGGCAGGCAGGAAGTATTTTTTGACAAAGACTGGAAGCCGCTGATAGACCTGTATTCGTATGGCCATGATATCGAAGCGGCATGGCTGGTCGACCGCGGTATCGAAGTATTACAGGATGCGGCGTATGCGAAAAAATTAGCGCCTGTTACCGATGCGGTCACAAACCACATTTATGAACGTGCGTTTGCAGGCAATTCGCTGGCAAACGAAGCAGAAAACGGTGTTGTAGACCAGACAAGGGTCTGGTGGGTGCAGGCGGAAACAGTCGTTGGATTTGTAAATGCATGGCAGAAGCATCCGCACGAAGAAAAATGGCTGGACGGCGCCAAAAACGTGTGGGAGTATATCAAGGCAAAGCTGGTCGACAAACGGGAAGGCTCTGAATGGTTCTGGTCTGTGCAGCCAGATGGCACGCCAGATGAGAAACCAATCGTGGAACCATGGAAATGTCCTTATCATAATGGAAGGATGTGCATGGAAGTCATCCGGCGGATCGGATCATGACAGGAGGGCAGAAGTATGATTCATAAAAATTATGGCAAAGAGCTGGAAAAACAGGAAGCGCTGCTTTCCAGAAAAAATCAGAAGAGCGATTTTTATAACGGTATTTATGACAGGTATGTATATCCGGTGCTGACAAGAGAACATACGCCGCTTCACTGGCGCTATGACTTAAACCAAGAGACAAATCCATATTTTATGGAGCGGCTTGGCATCAATGCGGTTATGAATTCGGGCGCTGTTTTTATGAACGGCAAATATTACCTGGTTGTCCGGGTGGAAGGCAACGACAGAAAGTCGTTTTTTGCGGTTGCAGAAAGCGGCAATGGCACGGAGGGCTTTCGGTTCTGGGATTATCCGGTTGTGCTGCCGGACACATGCCCGGAAGAAACAAATGTATATGATATGCGCCTGACACAGCATCAAGACGGATATATTTACGGTGTATTTTGTTCCGAGAGCAAAGATAGGGACAATCCAGATTTATCTGCGGCAGTGGCACAGGCAGGCATTGTACGGACAAAAGATTTAAAGGATTGGGAGAGGCTGGACAACCTGAAAACGCTGCGCTCCCCGCAGCAGCGAAACGTCGTGCTGCATCCTGAATTTGTAGACGGAAAGTACGCGTTTTACACCCGCCCGATGGATGGATTTATCGAAACCGGAAGCGGCGGCGGAATTGGATTCGGGCTGTGTGAACATATCGAACACGCAGTAATAGATGAGGAAAAGATCATCAGCCGCAGAATCTACCATACGCTGGCCGAGTCCAAAAACGGGGCAGGGGCAGTGCCGATCAAAGGAAAGAAGTGCTGGATTCATATCGCGCATGGCGTCCGCAATACGGCGGCAGGGCTGCGGTATGTACTGTATGTATTTGGCACAGATCTAAACGACCCGTCTCATGTAATCGCAGAGCCGTCCGGGGTGTTTCTCGTACCGCTTGGCAAAGAAAGGGTCGGAGACGTATCCAATGTTGTATTTACAAACGGCGCGGTTGCACGGGAAAACGGAGACGTATACATTTATTATGCGTCTTGTGATACACGGATGCATGTAGCTGCGACAACGATTGATCAACTGGAGGACTATCTGTTCCATACGCCAAAAGACCCGCTGCGTTCCCCGGACTGCGTAAAGCAGCGGTGCGGGCTGATCCGCAAAAATCTGGAGCTGTTAGAGAAATCAGAAAACAATCCATAATACAATCAGGAAGGAATCTTATGAAAAACTGGGCAGACGATATCTGGGAAAAAACAAAACATATGGACCGAAACGCAAAGGCGGAATATATTTTGGATTATTACTGGTATCATATTCTGCTCGGTTTTCTTACGCTGTGCCTTTTGGCGCTTGGCATCTATCATGTCACATGGGGAAAGAAAAAGACAGCGTTTTCGCTCGTAATTGTCAATCAGCAGATCAACGCTGAAAGAGATAAAAAACTGCGGGATGGCTTTGCAGGCTTTTCAGCCATTCCTGTAAAGCAGATACAGGCGGACTCTGATTATATGATTTCATACGCGGATGTGCAGCTAAAAGGAACCAATGAAAGCTCTTATGAAAAATTTTTCTTTGGCTGGTCGGCTGGAGCGGTCGATGCGGTGGTTATGCCAGAGAGCTTTTATCATTACTGCAAGGAGCAGAATGGAAGATTTTTGCCGCTTACCCGGCTGGCAGGCACTGTGCAGCCTGGGCCAGAAGAGCTGTTTTTAAAGGAAGATGGGATTTGCTATGGCATCTACGTGGAACAGTCATATTTGTCCGCATATTTTTTGGACAATGCATATGATCCGTATGTGCTTGTATTTCCGACAGAAGCAAAACATCAAAAAGCAGCCGGCAGATTTTTAGAGTATGCCTGGCAGCCTGGACAGGAGGAAACATCATATGAAGAGTAGTTTTGATATCGACAATCCGTTTTTTGCATTTATGGGGGCGCTTGCAGATATCGTTATGGTAAATCTCTTATTTTTGATCTGTTCGGTTCCGGTTGTTACAATGGGAGCGTCTATGGCAGCTATGTATGAAACAATGCGCATTCTGCAAAAACGCCGGCTACAGTCCGCATTTCACTGCTTTTTTACTGCGTTTCGCCATCATTTCAAAAAAAGCATTCCATTATGGCTGGTGCAGCTTCTGACAGGAGTGCTTTTGTTTTTTGACCTGAATGTTGCCAGTTCAGCGCCCAAAACGCCAGCCTGGAATATTATCGGCATGGTGGCAGGGGGATTGTTTTTGATCTGGACGATGGCAGCGTGCTATCTGTTTCCGGCACATATTTACGCTGGAAAAACAATTCGCCAGGCGCTGGCAAAGAGCATGTATCTGGCGGTAAGAAATCTTCCCTATACAGTTGTGATGGCAGTATTAAACAGCATCCCAATCGTATGCCTGATGCTGGGGACGTATTTTATCGGAGTTGTGACACCTGTTTATCTGGCGGCCGGATTTGGGATGACGGCTTATATCAATACGATGCTGCTGGAAAGATGCAAAGACATATGCGTATAGATGCAGCACGTTATCATGCTTCCTGATGACAGTTTTTAGAGGCACATTATAGGATCAAATAAACGCTGCGGTATAGCAGCCGCAGAGAAAGAGAGGGCAATTGTCCATGGCACAGACAAAACAGCCGGCTATATTTTTACAGCCGCAGTTTAAAGAAAATATCTGGGGAGGCAGCCGGCTGTACACCGAGTATGGCTATGATATTCCTGGCAGCCATACAGGGGAATGCTGGGGCATATCCGCACATCCAAACGGGGATTGTACAGTAAGAGAAGGGATTTACAAAGGGATGAAATTATCGCAACTGTGGGCTACACAGCGCCGTCTGTTCGGCAATCTGCCAGGTGAGCAGTTTCCGCTTCTTGTAAAGATGATAGATGCCAGAGAGGATTTGAGCATTCAGGTGCATCCAGACGACGCGTATGCATCAGCACATGAAGGCGGCTCTCTCGGCAAGACAGAGTGCTGGTATCTGTTAGACTGCCCAAGCGACGCGCAGCTTGTCGTCGGGCATCACGCTCGTACAAAGCAGGAGCTGAAACATATGATTGAACAAGGAAAGTGGGAAGATCTGATACGCCGGATTCCGGTTCAAAAAGGTGATTTGATACAGATAGAGCCAGGTACCGTTCATGCGATTACAGCAGGCTGCCTGATCTTGGAGACACAGCAAAGCAGCGATGTTACTTACCGTGTGTATGACTACGGGCGGCTGACGGATGGTAAACCACGCCAGTTACATATCGCGCAAAGTATAGACGTCATTACTGTTCCGGCAAAAAGCATCGGCGACAGTGTGAAAAATCTGTCGTCCCTGGCAGAAAATAAATGGCATGAAGCCATTGCATGTTCTTATTATAAAGTGTTCCTGCTGCATGTAAACGGAACCTATGCATTTGAGCAGAACAATCCGTTTTTAACGATCAGTGTTGTGGAAGGAAGCGGGCAGATCGATGGAAATGCGTTAAAAAAAGGAGATCACCTGATTCTTCCTGCGGGGTACGGTACGGCTCAGATCAGCGGCAATGTGAAGCTGGTTGCTTCTGCGGTGCCTGTGTAAGCAGAAGCAACTGCATTTTTGTGCATATAAGGACGCCAAAGAACGAGATTCATTGTTTTCACAGGCATCAAAAAGAAAATGAAGGGAAACACTTCGTAAAGAAGCTGTTTCCCTTTTCTATTGTCATTATGGCTTCGCCGAAATGAGCAATTTAAGGAAATGGCTGGAGCTCTTTATTAGAAAGGATTTCAGCAGGTTTCTGAAATTTGATAATATGCTTTGTTAAGGCTTGTTTTTATGGCAATTATATTGAAAAAAGAATTATTTGGCCTTACGTCGGTTTTAGTCAGTTTTAAATTGAGTATCTGTTAAAATAGATATTTTATTTAGCGCATTTATGATTTCAGCGTTCGAATAACCATTTTCATTTAATAAGTTGATTATATTTGCAGGAATATCTTCTATTTTTTTGGGAATGACCATTCTGGGAAGTTTAGTTCCATTTCTTTGCCGGGCTATAAGATCAGCATCTTCAAACTCTTTTAGGAATATATTGGCTTATCATATCCCATCTTATATTCGTCCTTGATTTGTTTGTTTGAAATATTATCCTTGCCCAGTAACCATATAATCATTTTTGCCAGTTTTTCATCATGTGTTTCTTCTGCTGATGTCAAAATTCATATTATCAAGCATGTCCATTATTTCTTCTGGAGGCATATATGCGCCTTGCAGCCTTTTGATTCCTTCGTGTTGATCACATTTAAAATAGTACGCTGGCTGGCAGGCAGAACCTTCGGGCGGGCTGCTTTGCCCTGGACGCTGTCCTTAAGGAAATAAAAACCGGGGACTGGAAGTCTTCCGGCATACAGCGGGTACTGCTGGTGACAAGGGACAGTTACCTGTACCAGGGGGTCGCTGACGGGCGTCTTTTCATATGGGAGATGCATGAGTGGATGGTCAGTGAAAGACGGCACAATTACGGAAAGGGCGAACCGGGACCTCTGGGAAGACATGGCGGATACCCTGAATGAGTATAGAGACAGCGGCATTAAAGTGGTGCCGGAGCGTCTGTACCAGGAAAATTACTCTATCCTCAGTACGCTTGAGGCAAACCCGATTACGCTGGCGCTGGAGGCGTCAAATGGGACAGGCCTTATGAAAGACAGATGTTTTGAGGAAACTTTCGGGGTCGCTGGCAAAAAAGGCTGGCCGGAAGCCGGGGCATGAATTTTGTAAATTTGTGTGGCTGCCTTTTGGAAAGTATGATACAATGACTGGTAACAGGAACGGGCATGTATGATGGAAAATATAAAAAGCGCCATACAGCAGCGGCTGTTCAAGATGCTGTTTGTAAAGTATCAGGAACTTTTGAAGGAACTGGTTGCAGAACTTCTTGGGATTCCGCTGGAAAGCATTGAAACGTTTACCATAAAGAATCCGGAAATGCCGCCGGAAAACCTTGGCGACAAGTTCTGCAGGCTGGATATCAATATGACGGTGAACGGCCAGCAGGTCGACCTGGAGGTGCAGGTCAGCAATGAGGGTGATTACCCGGAGAGGGTCATGTACTACTGGGCGAGGGAGTTTTCATCCGCGCTGCTTACCGGGCAGGGCTATTCTGAACTGCCAAGGACAATTATTATCAGTATTATTGATTTTGTACAGTTTGACTGCGTGGAATACCATTCATTCTTCCAGGCTGCTGTGGCTTTCACTGTTCAAAGCAGATACGGAAGAAGAACTGGAGAAAATTAAAGAAATGGAGGTGCCAGTTATGAGCCAGGCGATCAATGCTTATTATACGATTACGGCTTCGTCAGAGTTTCGGGAAAAAGAACGGCTCCGGGAAAAAGCAAGGCATGATGAAGCGCAGGCATTGTATAATGCGGATCGGAATGCCAAGATAGGAATTGCACGGAATCTTTTAGAAATGAATATGCCACATGATCAAATTGCAAAAGCAACAGATCTAACACTTGAAGAAATTGACAGCTTATAAGATGATAAAAAAGCGGATTCCTAGCCATTTAGGGTATCTGCTTTTTACGTGGATAGCGTATTTTTGGTGTTTTCTGTAACGTATGTGTAGCTATAGGCACATCAAACATTTACGAAAAATCAGTGGTTGATAAAAATATTCATTGAAAACACTGGTACGGCTATATCTAAAAGAAAGTATAACATATCAAATATATTTTTCTGAGTTTTGATTTCTTCATGAAAACATGTTTAAAGTCGCAGTTTAAAGATACAGAAAGCGAGGGAATTAGATTTAAAATTGGATAAAATAAGATAAAACGTTAAAATCGCGATGTGAATAAAGCTGAAGGAATTTTTCGAATGATACTGTCTGGCTGCATATATAGGATAGAGAGTAATGAAAAATAATTATGCAATAACGGATAATTTATTATCTGTAATTGAGGCAGAGCTGGATAAGAAGTTTTATGGCATGAAGTTATTACAGTCAGATCAGGCTGAATATTCGACGGATGAGTATATTCAATTCAAAATAGTGGGTATCCACAAAAAATATAATTTTCTCATTATGGCTCCGCAAAGCGGAGTTGTATTGGAATCTAAGTCGATACAATCTGTTACTGCTGTATCATATTCTTGAAAAAGTGAAATCGGTATGGTAGTATGACTGTAAGATTACAAGGGAGCTAAGATCTTGTGCAAAATTATGGAAGAATAGGCTGCTTAAGAGAATGAAAGGAAGAATGTTTATGACAATGATAAAAGAAAGGGCTGTTGAAATGATACAGCGTATGCCAGAGGAAAATATGCTGTATGTAATTAATATTTTGCAAAATCTGGAAGCGATGTCAGCAGACAAAGAAAAGGATAAGCAGAAAGCAGAGACGGCACTTAAGAATATATTGGAAATGGAAAAAAGGCTGCCGGAAGACTTTGATCCAGAAAAAGAACTGCAGGAAGCGAGAATGGAAAAATATGATTATTTTAGTTGATACAAATATTATACTGGATGTTTTATTAAAGAGGGAGCCTTATATGGGTGCATCCCGAATGATCTTAACAAAGTGTGCTAAGAGGGAGGTCATCGGATGTATAGCGGCTCACAGTATTCCCAATCTGTTTTATATTTTAAGAAAAGCATATTCGCAGCAGGAGAGACGCTGGTTTATCAGAAATTTGTGCGATATTTTTCGGATATCGGATTTGAATGCAGAAAAAATTATGCAGGCTGTAGAAAATGAGGAATTTACAGATTTTGAAGACTGTCTGCAGGCAGAATGTGCAGCAGCGGAGCTGGCAGATTATATTGTAACGAGAAATCAGGATGATTATAAGAAATCCAGGATAAAGGTAATTGGACCAGATGAATTTTTAAAATTATTGTAGATAAGCGCATGGATGAAACCATGCGCTTATTGCGCCTAAGCTTCTTAAATCAGTACGCTTTGCATCTGTGCACGATTGTTATGAAATACGAGGAAAATAATGATATATTTTCCTAAAAAGAAACAGTATAATGATGTCAACAGAAAAACACGATGCCAAGGGAGGAGAAACAATGGTAGCAGATTATCATGTGCATACGCAATACAGTGATGATTCCACATATCCAATGGAGCAGGTTGTAGCAGACGCGGTCAAAATGGGCATGGATGAGATATGTTTTACAGACCATGTGGATTATGGAATAAAGTCTGATTGGGACAGTGAAAAAACAATCGAATATCGGGACGGAGAGCCTCTTGCGAATGTGAATTACCCTTATTATATGGATGAAATAAAACAAATGCGGTATTTGTACGGCAGCCAGATCGGGATCAAAACGGGTTTGGAGTTTGGCATACAGGTACATACGATTCCGCAATACGAACAGCTTTTTAGCAAATACAAGTTTGATTTTATTATTTTGTCCATTCATCAGGTGGATGACAAGGAATTTTGGACACAGGATTTTCAGGCGGGAAAAACGCAGCAGGAATACAATGAGCGTTACTACGATGAAATGTTAAAAGTGGTAAAGAGGTATAAAAATTATAGTGTGCTTGGTCACATGGATTTAATCACACGATATGATCAAGCGGGGATTTACCCGTTTGATAAAATAAAACCTTTTGTGGAGGAGATACTTAAAATCGTAATCGCAGATGGAAAAGGAATCGAGCTGAATACTTCTTACCACCGATATGGATTGGCAGACACAACTCCTTCTAAACAAATATTAGAGCTATACAGAGAACTTGGAGGAGAGATTCTTACAATCGGCAGCGACAGCCATAAGCCAGAACACTTGGGAAGGTACATTGAGGAAAGCAAAAAGCTGCTGCGTGCAATGGGATTTCAAAGTTTTTGCACATATCACGGGATGAAGCCAGAATTTCACAGATTATAAAGCAAAGGGAAATGCGTGAAGAAGAATGGTTTTATTAAAAATCTGCTGACATTGGTTTCTAATGCTTATACACAATATTTTCTAGTAAAATGTTGTGTATAAGTATTCTATAACAAAATCTTTATTTTTGCAATACAAACAAAAAAATTGGCTGATATTGCCAGTTTTAACGCTTTGTTTCTATTAAAATACAGCGAAATTTCACAAAAAAATCTATTTTTTCTAAATCTAATACAACATCAAACAAATTCTGCCATTGCGTACAGCAGCAGTATACGCGATCTCGGCACGCTTTCAAAAAGGCTCCCAATTCCTTTATTTCTGCCGTTTTCTGTCCTTTCAACGTATGCTGTCATGCATAACATTTTACTAGAAAATGTTATGTTTCGATGAAAAGTTCTTTTTGGCATCTATTGCGGCATCAGCAGGCAGGCGACAGATGCGGACAGGAGGAATGATGAAGGAACTGGACTACGCAAAAATAGGAATGAGAATCCGCCAGGTGCGCAAGGCAAAGGGCTGGTCGCAGGATGCGCTTGCAAAAAAGTGCGGCATCAGCATGTCGTTTCTTGGGCACATTGAGCGCGGCACGAGGATAATGAGCCTGGAAACATTCGTAAATATCTGCGGCGCGCTGGAAGCAGGCGCGGACGAGATCCTCTGGGGCAGGGCGCATCCGTCAGAAGCCGTCTTGGGCTTGTGGGCAAAAAACAGTGCCGGCAAGCCTGCATTGGAAGAAACAGCTCTACCGGATCAAACGGCTTTGCTGGATGGAAAAACTGCACAGGCACAGGACAGTTATGCGATGTATATTCGGATTATGAAATCCGTAGCAGAGATTATGAATGCGGAACTATAAAAAAGACAGCAGCTATACAATGAGCCTAAGCTGCAACAGCCAAAAAGAAAAAAGCAGGCAGCAGGCACAAAAGGTTTTGATGCTGGCGTCCGTAGCTTCGATGATTGACCAGTTTAACCTGCCCAATATCCGTCTGATGCAGAAGCGGGGCTATGAGGTGCATGTGGCGTGTAATTTTAAAGAAGGCAATACATGTAACGGCAGGCGCATACGCAGCCTGCAAAAAACACTGCGTGGGATGTGTGTCTGCGTACACCAGTGGGATTGTCCGAGAAGCATTTTCCCCGTTAGGGCATGTATCAGGGCATACCGCCAGATGTTAAAGCTGATGGAGCAGCACCGCTTTGCATGGATGCACTGCCAGTCGCCGATTGGCGGTGCAATTGCGCGGGCTGCGGCACACAAAAGCGGCGTGCGGGTGGTCTATACAGCGCATGGATTCCATTTTTACAAGGGAGCGCCCGTCAAAAACTGGCTGCTGTATTATCCGGTGGAAAAGCTGCTGGCGCGCTGGACGGATGTGCTGATTACGGTAAACCGGGAGGACGAGCAGTTTGCCAGGCGGCATTTGCGGGCCGGGAAGGTTTGCCGGACGGCGGGCGTTGGGGTTGCAGTCAAACAGTTTACTGCCTGCGGGGAAAAACAAAAGCAGGATTTTCGCAAAAAATACGGCATTCCAAAAGACGCTTTGCTCCTGCTGTCCGTCGGTGAGCTGAACCAGGGCAAAAACCATCGCGCGGTTATCAGGGCACTGGCAGGGCTGGAGCAGAAAAATGTCTATTATATGATCTGCGGCAGGGGCGCACTGCGACAGAAGCTGCGGTCATATGCATCCCGTCTGGGAGTCGCGGGACGTATCCGTTTGCCGGGATTTCAGGAGGATGTGCGCCCGTTTTATCAGAATGCGGATTTGTTTGTATTTCCATCGCTGCGCGAGGGGATGCCGGTTTCTCTGATCGAAGCGATGGCTGCTGGGCTTGCCTGCGCTGTCTCGGATATCCGCGGCAGCAGAGAGCTGATTACAGACAGCCGCCTCAGGTTTGCGCCGGGCGATGGAAAAAGGCTGCGAGAGATTTTGGAAACGCTGCTTGCACAGGATGCGTTTCGGAAAAAGTGCGGGATGCGCAACCAGGTGCGTGCGGAAAACTATGACAGAAGCATGGTACAGGAGAAAATGGATCAAATTTACCGTTATATGGCGTCGGGCTGCGGCATTCCAGGGCGGCAGGACCGGGAGACGAAACCGCTTGTTTCTGTCCTGATGGGTACTTATAACGAGACAAGCAGGAAACAGACAGCCCGTGCGATCGATTCTGTCTTGTCCCAGACGCTTTCGGACTTTGAATTTCTGATCTGTGACGACGGATCTTCGGAAAGCTTTTACGATTGGCTGCGGGCGTACTGCAAAAAGGACGCCAGGATCAGGCTGCTTCGCAATCCAAAAAACAGGGGGCTTGCCGCTACGCTCAACCGCTGCCTTAAGTATGCAAGGGGAGATTACATTGCCCGAATGGATGCGGACGATATTTCTAAAAAAGAACGGCTGGAAAAGCAGGTGCGTTTTTTAACACAGCATCCACAATACGCATTTGCCGGATGCTGTGCAGGGATGTTCGGCGAGCATGGGGTATGGGGCGAGCGCAGGATGGAGCCGTATCCGAACAATGAGTCTTTTTTGCAGACGTCGCCGTTTATCCATCCGTCTGTGGTGTTCCGAAAAGACGCGCTGACGGCGGTTTGCGGATATAACGAATCAAAAGCGGTGCTGCGTGCGGAGGATTATGAATTGTTTTTGCGGCTGTATGCAAAAGGGTATCGCGGCTGCAATTTGCAGGAAGTACTGTTTTTTTACCGTGAGGAACCACAGTCGTATGCAAAGCGCAGATACCGGTACCGGATCAGTGAGTGCAGAGTCCGATTTCGGGGATTTCGGGAGCTGGGAATCTTAAAAGGAAATGAGATCTATGTGGGAAAGCCGCTGATTGTGGGGCTGCTGCCGGGATGGGCTGTACAAAAGGCGCATGAGATGCGGTATGGGATAGCGGAAAATGATTGGGATTGTGATATTAAATTTTGAAAACTGGCTGGATACAAAGCGGTGTATTGAAAGTATCCGGGAGAATCCGCCGCAGGAGGCGTATCGGATTATTTTGGTGGATAATGCGTCTGTGGGACAGCCGCCGTATGACTTGGCGGATTTTGTGGAGGAGCATTCGGTTTTGCTGATCCGAAATAAACAGAATCTTGGGTATAATGCGGGGAATAATGTGGGGATTGTAAGGGCGCAGGAAATACACTGTGAGTTTATTTTAATATCCAATAATGATGTACAGTTTACACCAGGCAGCATCCAAAGGCTGTGTGATGATTTAAAAAAAGATCCGGGGACGGGCATTGCAGGGCCGAAAATTGTAGGCCCCAAAGGGCAGGTGCAAAGCTGCAACCTGTGCAGGAAAACCGGGATGAAGGAGAAATATCTCGTACGTACAAGGGCGTCTGTGATTTTTCGCAAGAGCCGGCGTACTTATTTTGGGCTTGACCATGATGAGAAATCCAGTTTTTTTGTATATGCGGTGCTGGGGTGCTGCTTTATGATGTCCGCGGCATGTGCAAAAAAAATAGCACCGCTGGATGAATACCCGTTCCTGTATGAAGAAGAGCTGATGCTTGGCATACGGATGGAGCAGGCGGGATTTCGTACGGTGTATGACCCGAAGGCAGTAGTAATGCATATTCATGGTGCCAGCACGAACAGGCAGCGTGCTTTTTCCTTTGCTCATAACGTACGCAGTGAGATTTATTATTGCAGGGCGTATTTGGAAGCTGAGAAATGGCAGATCTGTCCTTTGTATGCTTACCGGGTGCTGCTGTATCTTATCCGCTGTATGAAATACAGAGATTTCAGAAGGAATTGGCGGTATTTTATCAGTCTGACGAAACACGAATTAAGCAAAGCAAACTCACACAAGGGAACGTCCAGTGGGCATTTGGAAAGGAATACAGGAAGATGAAGCTCGTTCATTACGCAGGCCTATTGCTGAAATCAATGAAAAAAATAAGCCTTTCCAGAATCAGGAACCTGTTTCGGTATTTAAAAAAAGAAGGCGTGCAGGGTACGAAAAAAAGGCTGCTGGAATGCATTTATGCAGAAGCACAAAAAGAAACCCCAGCAGTCGTGAAGGTGCGTTCCTTCCAGTCCATTGAGGAGTGTGAACGGCTGGAGCTTGCGGAATGCAAAACGCCAAAGGTATCGGTCATTATTCCTGTATACAATGAATTTGCTTTTACGTACCAGTGCCTTGCATCGATTGTAAATGCAGGGGATCATGCCGGGATGGAAGTGATTCTTGCCGACGACCATTCCACAGATTTGACAAGGCAGATTTGCAGTGTTGTTTCTCATGTAAAGGTTGTCCGCAGCGAGCGTAACCTTGGGTTTTTGCGAAACTGCAACCAGGCGGCGCAGCAGGCATCCGGTGAATACCTGTTCTTTTTAAACAATGATACGCAGGTGCAGAAGGGCTGGCTGGATACACAGCTTCGCCTGATGGAAGAGAATCCTTTAATCGGGATGACTGGCGCGAAGCTGGTTTATGCAGACGGCAGGCTGCAAGAAGCGGGCGGGATCATCTGGCAGGACGGTTCTGCCTGGAATTATGGAAACGGGCAGGACGCAGGAGCGCCGGAATACAATTATGTAAAAGATGTGGACTATCTATCAGGTGCCGCCATTATGATACGCGCAGCATTGTGGAAGCAGATCGGGGGATTTGACGAGCGGTTTGCGCCTGCATATTGTGAAGATTCTGATTTGGCGTTTGCAGTCCGAAAGGCAGGATACCGGGTGGTGTACCAGCCGCAGTCCGTAGTTGTTCACTATGAAGGCATTTCCAACGGGACAGATGTGCGGACGGGTATCAAAAAGTATCAGGTTGCAAACACAAACAAGCTGTACCAAAAATGGAAGCAGGACATACAAAAGGCATGTCCCTGCGGAGTCAACGTGTTCCAGTCCAGAGAGCGCAGCAGAGGAAAAAAAGTCGTTTTATTTGTAGACCATTATGTCCCGATGCCTGACCGTGACGCTGGCTCACGTACCGTATTCCAGTATGTGCGGATGTTTTTAAAACAGGGTTTTGCCGTAAAATTTATCGGTGACAATTTTCACAAAAGCGAGCCGTATACAACGATGATGCAGCAGATGGGCGTGGAAGTACTGTATGGCGCTTACTATCAAAAGCATTTGTTTGCGTGGCTGGATGAGAACCAGTCATGGATTGATTTTGTGTTTTTAAACCGTCCGCATATTTCTGTAAAATATATCGATTACTTTTGTGAAAAGACGGATTGTAAGGTCTTTTATTACGGGCATGACCTTCATTTTCTAAGAAACAGGCGCGAATTTGCGCTGACAAAAGACCCGAAGAAGGAAAAGGAAGCAAAGGAATGGGCAGACAAAGAGTTTTATCTGATGCGCCGCGCGGATCTTTCTTACTATCCTTCCCAAACCGAAGTAGATGAGATTCAAAAGCTCGATTCCTCGATACGGGTAAAGGCAGTGACAGCTTATGCATTTGATTCGTTTCCGCAGGGCGGGCAGGAAGATGTTGCCGGGCGTGAGGGCATGTTGTTTGTCGGAGGATTTGCCCACGATCCAAACCGGGATGCCGTGCTGTGGTTTGCAAAAGAAGTTTATCCGCTGATCCGAAAGGAGCGGCAGATCCCGTTTATCATCGCCGGGTCTTATCCTACGTCAGAGATTGAAAAGCTGGATGGAAAAAATGGAATTACGGTAAAAGCGTTTGCGTCAGTACAGGAGCTTACCGCGCTTTATGCGTCATGCAGGATTGCGGTAGTGCCGCTGCGCTATGGAGCCGGCGTGAAAGGGAAAGTAGTAGAAGCGCTGTATCATGGGATACCTGTTGTTACAACACCTGTAGGTGCAGAGGGAATCGAGGATATTCATACGGCTGTCTGTGTAGCGCAACAATCTGCACAAGGGTTTGCGGCTCAAGTACTGCGTCTTTATGACGATACACAAAGGCTGCGGGAGATGTCCGCCGCATCACAGGAGCTTGTAAAAAAACAGTTCAGTATGGATGCCGTATGGGAGAAAATCAAAGAAGATTTCGTATAGAAAAAAGAAATTTCTGGTACGGCAGTTCCCGGAGGGTGAAGAGGATGTTGGAAAGGCTCAAAGAGATATACGGCTATAAAGAAATGATACGCAACCTAGTAAAAAAGGAGCTGCGGGGCAGGTATCAAAGCTCTGTCCTCGGTTTTTTATGGACGTTTCTCAATCCTTTGTTTCAGATTATTATTTATACAATTGTGTTTTCCACAATTATGCGCAGCGGGATGGAGCAGTTTTACCTGTATCTTGCCGTAGGGATGATTCCGTGGATGTTTTTCAGCAGTTCGGTGCAGGGAGGAGCGATGTGCATTGTATCTCAGCAGGACTTAGTCAAAAAGATCTATTTTCCGCGCGAAGTCCTGCCAGTGTCTTATGTGACAAGCTGTTTTGTCAATATGCTGTTTTGCTTTGTCATCGTATTTTTGATGCTTGAAGTTTCAGGAAAGGGCATGGAGCCTGCGGCGCTTTTGTACCTTCCCGCTGTTATGGGCGTGGAATATCTGCTGGCGCTTGGATTTGCAATGCTGGCAAGTGCGTTTACCGTTTATTTTCGGGATTTGGAGCATATTTTGGGCGTTGTCTTGCAGGCATGGATTTACCTGACGCCGATTATGTATCCGATGGAGATGATACCAGCCCGGATGACGGCGGTATTTCAGGCAAATCCGATGACGGCAGTGATTGAGGCATACCATACGATTTTATATGACAGGCAGGTTCCGCATCTGGCATCCCTTGGCGGAGCGTTTCTTACCGGCATTGGGCTGCTTGCGGCGGGAAGTATGGTTTTTGACCGGCTGCAAAAAGGATTTGCAGAGGAATTGTAACATGTGCAGGCGCATTGCGTTGGTTTGCGGTTTTGGAGGAGCGAACATGCAGGAATTGGAAAATGTCATACAGGCGGATCAGGTCAGAAAACGGTTTAAGGTCTATTTTGATAAAGGAAAAAGCCTGAAAGAGCGGGTGCTTTTTCGGGGCAGAAACCACTATGAAGAGCACTGGGTATTAAACGGAATCAGTTTTTCGGTCAAAAAAGGTGAAGCAGTCGGGCTGATCGGAAAAAACGGCTGCGGCAAAAGTACGATGCTGAAAATGCTGACCAGGATTATGTACCCAACGCAGGGAACCATTACTGTAAAAGGGCGTGTGTCCAGCCTGATCGAGCTTGGCGCCGGATTTCACCCGGATATGAGCGGACGGGAAAATATCTATACAAACGCGTCGATTTTCGGGCTTTCTCATAGCGAGATCGACAGGCGCTTAAGCGAGATTATCCGTTTTTCCGAACTGGAAGAATCGATTGACCATCCGGTACGTACCTATTCGTCTGGTATGTATATGCGGCTTGCATTTGCAGTTGCGATCAGTGTAGACGCCGACGTACTGCTGATTGATGAAATACTGGCGGTCGGCGACGTCAGCTTCCAGGCAAAGTGTTTTGAAAAATTAAAGGAGATCAAGGCAAAGGGAACAACGATCGTAATCGTATCCCACGTCATGGAGCAGATCAAAGAAATCTGCGACCGCGCATATTGGCTGGAAGAAGGGCGGATTAGGGAAGAAGGAAGCCCGGCAAGCGTGGGAAAGCACTATCTTGCATCGATGGAAGAAACAAGAATGCAAAAGCTCGAACAGGAATTTCAGCTATCTAAAAAGCAGCAGGAAACGCAAAGAGAGCAGGGAAAGCACAAGCTGCCCGCATTTTGCAGGAAGGAAGCGGTACAGAAGGGGACGATGGATATACGGATCGTAGACGCGCACCTGTATAATTCCAAAGGAACAGAGACATTGATGTTTGGCACCGCAGAAGCAGCAGAGCTTGTGCTCACATACGAAAGCAGCCCAAAAGCAGCCGGAGACAGTATCGATATCAGCGTAGGCATTACAAGAGATGATGGGCTGTACTGCTTTGGCACAACGGCATTGTCTGGATATGAGGATACGATTGCGGCGCAGCAAAGCGGTACCGTACGGCTGCGGCTGTCT
This sequence comes from uncultured Eubacterium sp., assembly GCA_947090545.1. GTDB lineage: Bacteria > Bacillota > Clostridia > Lachnospirales > Lachnospiraceae > Eubacterium_J. The sequence continues at coordinate 24,405 of CAMUPC010000002.1, forward strand.
AATTGTTTGCAGCAGGGGCGCTATTTTCTGGATCTTGCCGTCCAGGACAGGGACGGCGTGCCTTACCACTATTTGTACAGTGCGCTGGAAATGCGTGTGCTGCATGATGATGAAAGACAGGCAGGGCTTGTATTTATGCCGCGTATCTGGCAGGTCGGAGACAAACAGTATGAGGTACAAAACGGCATGGCTGAAAGCAAACCATAAAAAGGAGAAGAAGGCATGATTATTACACAGACACCGTTTCGTATGTCTTTTTTCGGCGGAGGAACGGATTTCCCGGAATTTTACAAGGAGCATGGCGGAGCTGTCATATCTGCGACCTTTGATAAATACTGTTATGTCAATGTCAGGCATCTGCCGCGTTTTTTCGATTATTCGACCGAATTGTCTTATGCAAAGACAGAGCGGGTAACGCATGTTGGCCAGATCCAGCATCCGGCGATACGGGAAGCGATGAAGTATCTGGATATGCATGAAATTCGCCTGACGTATGAAGCAGACCTGCCGGCACGCAGCGGCCTTGGCACAAGCAGTTCTTTTGCGGTCGGGATGCTGAACGCCTTTTACGCGTTAAAAGGAAAATACGCGGATAAGCGCAGGCTGGCAGACGATGCGATTTACTTAGAACGGGTACTGTGCCGCGAGGCAGGGGGCATCCAGGATCAGATTGCCGCTTCCTTTGGCGGGCTTTGCAGGATTGATTTTTCCGCGGACGGCTATACCGTCAACCCGGTCATTATCTCACCGCAGAGAAAAAAGCTGTTAAATCAAAACCTGATGCTCTTTTTTACCGGATTTTCCCGATTTTCTTCGGATATTCAGGTTGCAGCCAAGGAAGCAATCAGGGAGCAGGAAAAAACCGCACAGCTTTTAGAATTGTATGCACTTGTGGAAGAAGCGGAAAAGATCTTGGAATCCTCCTGCGGTATAAACGAATTTGGCAGGCTGTTGGACCATACCTGGAAGCTGAAAAGGGGGATCACGAGCAAAATATCTACCGCATCTATCGATGGGCTGTATGAAGCCGCTATACGTGCCGGGGCGCTTGGCGGCAAGCTGCTGGGCGCAGGCGGCGGAGGATTCCTGCTGCTTTATGCAGAGCCGGATATCCAGCCCTATGTAAAGCGGGCGTTAGAGGGGCTGCTTTATGTGCCGTTTGCGTTTGAAAACGGAGGAACGAGAGTTCTTTATTACACACCGGAGGACTATGTCCCGGCAGAGCCATATGAAGAATCAAGGCAAAAAGAGGATTCATTTTTTACAGTTAAGGAGAAGCAGCATGAAACAAGCAGTAAAACAGATTCTGGATACATTGATTGTACGTTATCCGCTGCTGGAAAGTGAAAAAAGCAGCCTGTTAGATGCTTATACGTTACTGGAAGCCTGCTTTCGTACAAGCGGCAAGCTGCTGATTGCAGGCAACGGCGGCAGCGCATCTGATGCGGAGCATATCGTGGGAGAACTGATGAAAGGATTTTGCAGGCAAAGGCGTATCAGCAGGGACTTATCAAAACAGCTATGCGCGGTGGACAGTCAGATGGGTGCAAGGCTTTCCGAAAAGTTGCAGGGTACACTTACCGCAATTGCGCTTACAAACCATGTTGCACTGTCTACCGCATACTTAAATGACGCAGACCCGCTGCTTGGATTTGCACAGCAGGTTTACGGATACGGCAGCGCAGGAGACGTGCTGCTTGCGATATCGACCTCAGGCAACTCCGGCAATATTTTATATGCCTGCGTGACGGCACGCGCGCTGGGAATGAAGGTAGTTGCGCTGACTGGAAAGGACGGAGGCAGGCTAAAGCAATTTGCGGATGCAGCCGTGACCGTTCCGCTGAAGGAAACGTACCAGATTCAGGAGCTGCACCTTCCGGTGTATCATGCGTGGTGCCTGATGCTGGAAGAGCAGTTTTTTGGAGGATAAAAATAGGAAGGCAGCAGGATGGGTGTTATAGTACTGGCGGCAGCAGGGGGAAGAAGAGTATGGATGCAAGGAAGAAAGAGCTTATGGAGAATCAGCTTCGGCTTGTTATGATTGACCGTATGTTAAAGGAAAAATACAATGAAATCTCGTATTTGGCGATACAGCCGCCGAAAGATCCTGATATTGTGGAGATTAACCGGAAGGATTTGGATTGGCTGCTGGGGGAGCAGAGAAGGTGTGAAAGTTTGGAAGAGCAGAACGCAGTTTTAGAACAGAAATATTTATCGGTTGTAAATTCTCGCGTATGGCGATGGGGGTCTAGGATTTCCAAAAGTATTTGTTTTTTATTCAAACCTGTTCTTATGTTACGGCAAAGATCTTAAATTATTGGGAGAAAGAAGAGAGTCATTTGTTATGAATATCATACATAATAAAATCAGAATATTAGATATTAGTTCTTATATGATTGTTCCGCCTATGTCCGGTGGCGCACAAAGAATTGTAAAACCTTTTTCACGGTTCCTGCCAGAAGATCATTTGGAAATAGATATGATATATACTACGTATACAGATGAAAAGAAGATTCAGGAATATTTGGAGAAATATCCATGTATCCATCAAGCTGTTGGTATAAGGCCTGAGATTGATTTGACAGATGAACGGGCAATGCCCAAAGGCTTTTGCAGTGATGTGTGGAAAACAATGGGAATGGAATTAAAAGACCAGGCGGTTAGAATGGTTCAGAAAAAATTTTATGATGTAATACAAATTGAACATTCTATGATGGCATGGATCGTTCCATATTTAAGACAGGAAAGTTCAGAATCGCAAATAGTTCTTGATCTGCACAATGCGGAATACCGTGTATATGAAAAATGGCTTCATTATGCAGGTTTGGAAGAGCAAAAAGAAATTGATCAAAAATTCAAAAAGTTATATGCATGGGAGATGATGAGCTGGAAATGGTTTGATGCTGCATTTACAGTTTCACCAGTTGAAACGAAACTATTTCGTGAGGCAACTGGATGTGATGCTGTATATGAAGTTCCAACAGGGGGTGGCATCGATCCAGAAGAATATGAACCTATGGATATAAAACAGATGAAACCATATGATCTTTTATATATCGGAACAATGGAATGGTATCCAAATGCACATGGTTTATTGTGGTTTATCAAACAGGTACTGCCAAAGATTACAGCGAAGCGTTCAGATACAAAGCTGCATATAGTAGGTTATGGGAATCCAGACGGAGAGTTTGTCAAAATTGTAAATGAGCATCCTAGCATTATGTTTTGGGGACAACAGCAGGATGATAAATGGTTTTTTCATGGAGCAAGGGTATTTATTGTGCCACTATTTATTGGAGCTGGAGCGAGGGTGAAAATTCCTACGGCATGGGCTTCACGTGTGCCAGTGGCATCTACGGTATTTGCACCAGAAGGGTTGGATGCAGTAGATGGGGAAAATATTTGTATGTCGGATGATCCCGAACAGTATGCAAAGAATATTTTGCGGCTGCTAGAAGATAATGTATATCATAAAAAAATTGCAGATGGTGGCTATTTGACATTAAAAAGCAAATATACAAGTGAGCTGTGCGTTGAAAAATTGAAGAAGTATTATAAAGAAATTGTGTGCAAAAACAAAAAGCTGAAAAGTGAGAGTGAGTAGAACTAGATTGGTTTATAAGCTTGAGAATTGAGGTATGAAATGATACTGAAGATAGAAAAGCATAACTTACTTATATGGAGATGCATTTATATCATAACATTTGCTGTTGTTGGATTGTATTTAGGCGTAATTCCTTTTTGTGAAATCATGGATAATGGTTTAATGTACAATTTTATAGGATTATCAGATCGTGTGGATTTGAAATCAATTTTCCAATTGGATTGTCAAAATCAATATATCCCTTTTGGACTTCGTTTGACGGAAGCATTTGGAGTGTTTTATCTGGGACGAATGATTGGCATTACAGGAATAGATCCCTATTTAACCGTACAGATAGAAGCACTTATTTTTTTCGCGGTATCTTACATATGCATGTTGTCAGTAATGAATAAAATTAGCAATAACAGATTTGCAGGATTTACCGTAACAGTAGTATTTTTTTGGAATCCTGTATTGATGGCACAATCAGGTGTGCCGCCAATGTATTTTGGAATATTGTTAATTCCGGCATTACTTTTTTGGATATATAAATTTCATTTTTATATGAAACAGAAAATCGAAAATAAAACAGAACGGGTTTCTTTTGAAAAAAAAGATTTTTGGTACATGATAGGAAATTTTGCACTATTTTTATGTGAAGCTTTAACAAGCTGGTATCTAGCAATTATTATAGCATGTGCGGTATGTTTGTTTTATCTTGTTTTTTATTTGACATATTTGAAACAGATACCTATTAAAAAATTAATTGTTTTTTATATGGCTTATATAATATTTCCCTGGGTTTTTGCATTAGGTATCAATCTAATGATGACACCATGGTCAGTTGCGTCCACAACTACAGCATTTGATTTTATGAATGGCAGTTCGATTGATCTGGCGACGATGTTTATACCAAATACAAAGCAGGTTATCGGAAAGCTTGTAAATATAAATGATGTGATTCCAGACGGTACATATATTCCAGGCAACGGAGTAGCTTTTTATTTTGGATATTCTATTTTGATGCTGTTATTTTTAAATATCATTATGAAAAAAAGCAAAAAAAGAGAGAAAGCAGCTTTAATAGTTTCAGGTATGGTTTTGCTAATTATTTCTTTGGGGCCAGGGCTTCGTATTGCCTCGGTTCTCGATCAATCGATGCTTGAAGTAACAGGTCAATACAGACTGCCATTAGAATACAATATTATCCAATTCCCATGGGGATTTTTATTTGAAAAATTTCCATTAAATATTATGAGAGCAGTATGCAGATGGTATATAGGTGCAGTAATTTTATTTCTTGTTTTAGCAGCAGCGACTTTAAGAAGCTTAATCGAAGGAACTTACAAAAAAGGGAAGATAGCAGCATATATAATATGCATATTTATGATGATAGAGTTTTTTCCACACCTGAATTCTGGAATTACTAAGAAAATTGCAGATTATGATATGTATCAACACGTATATGCAGATTGTGTGGAAGAAATTAGTGGTTTTTTTAAAGGGAAAAATGGCAAGATTGCTTTTGCTTCCTTTGATTTTAATGACAATACTTATATGGTGCCATTAATTATGACGAGACTGAAAGGATGTCAAACCTATTCTGGTGCAGGAGATAAAAGCAGAGGTATGGCAAGTAGATATCAGCCAAGATGCATATACGATTTTGCACATACAATAGACCCAAAAGTGATTTCAACGAATATTACAAAAATGAAAGCATATCAATTAGCGGATTATGCTATATTACCATACTTTGATTTAAGCGCGGCTGTTTATGGATGGCCGCCTGATAAGGAAATTGAGAAAAAAACAAAAAAGATTTCACGTCAGGTAGCAGAAAGACTGGGAGACGATTATTCTGTGTTTTATTTGGATCATTATATGGTCGTTGAACTTCATAATGAAACAGAAGATACGATTGATATCACAGCAAATAAAAAGAGCGATGCGTCCAGATGGTTTTTATTTGATGATGGGTTCGGGACAAAATATGCGATTGAAACAGACGAGATACGGTATACGCAGAGCATAAAGGAAGGAGATAATATGCTATATGTAAACTGTATAACCAAATCTGAAAATCCGTGTGATACACAATTGCAAATAAAATTTTATGACGATAGACAAAAGATCATAGATGTTGAAGAATATGTGATTCATGATACAGAAAAATATTTATTGACAGAATTTGAAATGGATATTCCTTCAAAGGCAAACTATGTGGAATATAGTTTTGTCAAAGGTGAAAGAAGTAGCAGCTATTTGAAAAAATTTTATGCTGTTACATTCGATCAAAAAAGCATTGAAAAAAGTGATTATGAGATACGAGTTGAGGAATTGACAGGATTAAGTACAGAAGCTGTTAATAATATTACAATCGACCATTCTGATATTATTTTGGAAGAGACATCTAGTATTTTGCTCCATGATAGTGAAACAGAAGATATTCAATTGATAGATATGAAAATGGATTTATTTATAGAGAGTGTACAGAATAAGAATTTGGAGATTATAAATAAATGGGTGGGATGGCAGAATGATATGACATTTGCACTATCTTATCATACAGATGATAAAAAATATTATCTGAATATTTCAAAAAATGGTAAGGAAGCTTATGCTTGTTCTTGGCATATAACAAAAATGCCGCAAAATCAATGGAATTCCTTTCAGTTTCGTTTTAACAAAGGAAACATTGAAATATATGTGAATCATCAGTGTATTGTTCGGAAAAAATGCGATTTTGAGCGATTACATGGTTCTGGACAGCCAATTAGTATAGGAAATGGTATGACTGGAAAATTCAAAAATTTTCAATACGAAGTCCAATCATATACGTAAACAGAATGGAGAACGAAAGGAAGCTATGAAGTTAATTATTCAAATACCATGTTACAACGAAGCAGAAACGTTGGAAATAGCATTAAATGATTTGCCAAAACAAATTAATGGGATCGACAAGATAGAATATTTAATTGTTAATGATGGGAGTATAGACAATACGGTAGAAGTGGCAAAAAAATGGGGTGTCCATTATGTCGTAAGCTTTTCACAAAACAGGGGGCTGGCAAAAGGATTTATGGCTGGCATTGATGCCTGCCTAAGAAATGGCGCGGATATTATTGTCAATACAGACGCAGATAACCAGTATTGTGGCGCAGATATCGAAAAGCTGGTACGGCCAATCCTGGATGGAAAATCAGATATTGTCATTGGGGAACGGCCGATTGACCAGACTGAGCATTTTTCACCATTGAAAAAAAGCCTCCAACATTTTGGAAGCTGGGTTGTGAGGAAAGCTTCCCATACAGGCATTCCCGATGCGCCGAGTGGGTTTAGGGCATACAGCAGGGATGCTGCGTTAAGGCTAAATGTAACGAATGAATATACATATACATTAGAAACAATTGTACAGGCGGGCAGGGAAAGGATAGCAATGGGCTCTGTACCAGTCCAGACAAATGCGGAGCTTCGCCCGTCCAGGCTGTTTGGCAGCATGTTTGGATACGTAAAGAAATCGATGCTGGTGATCATCCGCGCGTTTATGATGTACAAGCCGTTGCAGTTTTTTATACTGTTGGGCTCTATTCCCTTTTTCACAGGCATTGGCGTAGGCGCCCGCTTCCTTGTATACATGTATTCGGGACAAGCTGGCGGGCATGTGCAGTCATTGGTATTGGCAAGCACACTGTTGATGATTGGGTTTATGACATATATGATTGGGTTGCAGGCTGATATTATAGCGGCAAACCGGAAGATCCTGGAAGATGTGCAGTACCAGGTGCGCCGGATGGCTTATGGGGAAAGGAAGGAGAAAAAATGAGAATGAGGCATATGATAGGCGTTATGTTTGCGAAGCTTCATGCTTCGCCAGTATTGCTTCCAATTTATAATTTATTAAAAATTACGGGAATCCACAGGCTTGGGCACATTTTTTTTGATTTTTTTGAAAGGGCCAGCCCGAATGAGGTTATGAAAAAAGACAGGGAGGAATTAAGGAGGCACCAAAAAGAGCTTCAGGAAGCCTATCGGCTCCTTGCGGATGAAAGGTCAAGGCAGGTACTGAAAAATGCAATCCGGTTTCGGGTAACGAAGAACCGGAAATACTTGCGCGGCATCATTGAAGGAAAGCAGTATTTTGTAAAAGGGATTATAAAACCAGGCAAGGAGGAAGTATTTGTTGACTGTGGGGCTTTTGACGGCGATACGCTTAAGAATTATTTGAAATTTAACAGGAATTATAAAAAAATAGTATTGTTTGAGCCGTCAAAAGCGAATGTAGGCAGGATTAAGGGATACATAGCAAGGAAGGGGCTTGGGGGCATTGATTGTTTCCAAGCGGGGGTTGGCGAGAAAAACTGCATAGCAAATTTTACGGGAAGCGCTACGGCGGATGCCTGTATATCGGAAAAAGGCAGTATCCAGGTCCAAATTGTCGCATTAGACCAGGTAGAAGAGTGCCAGGGAGCAAGCTTTATTAAAATGGATATAGAAGGCTCTGAACTGGAAGCATTGAAAGGCGCAGAAAAAATAATTATAAGGAATAAGCCAACGCTCGCGATATGTATCTATCATAAAGCAGCAGATTATTATCAAATCCCGTTGTACCTTCACAGGCTTGTGCCAGAATATAGGCTTTATGTGCGCCATCATTTCTATGGCTACTCGGAAACAGTTTTATATGCGGTATTAGGTGGTGAAGGAAAGTGAGGAAAGCGCAGCTATGGAAAAGATAAATGATAAGGTTGTTGGGCAGGATATTTTGTTTGTGTCTACTAAAAATAAAGAGTATATCAGAAACCAGCAAGAGATCAAATTACTAAAGAAAAACGCAAAATCTTATTCCGAGATTGTATTTTCAGAAAAAGCTTATTTTACAAGGCTCTTAAAAGTATATTTAGCATGTATGAAAGGGATGTGGAAGCAGGCTGACATGATATATGTTGGGTTTGCCCCGCAATTGGTTTTGCCTTTTTTGAAAAGGTGGTCCCAGGAAAAGTATGTCGTTGTTGATTTTTTTATTTCTCTGTACGATACGTTTGTATTTGACAGAAAGTATTTTAAAGAAGGGTCTGTGGCTGCCAATATCCTGTTCAGGATTGATAAGCTCACATTAGAGCGGTGCGATTATGTAATTGTGGATACACAGGCTGACCAAAAGTATTTTTCCAAAACGTTCCAAGTGCCCATGGGTAAAACAGAAGTTATGTATTTGGAAGCAGACAGCGATATTTATAATTTGCAAAAATATAAGAAAGAAAAAATGAAGGTGCTGTATTTTGGGAGCGTGCTGCCCTTACAGGGAGTGGATGTAATCCTTAAAGCGGTGAGGATGCTAAAAGGGCATACAGATATTGCTTTTACAATTATAGGGCCCTTAAAGGATACTGGCGGCTTGGGCCGGAAACGTTATCCGAATGCTGTATTTTATAAATGGCTGCCGCAGGAAAAATTGGCAGAGCAGATAGCAAGCGCGGACCTTTGCATAGCAGGGCATTTTAGTACAGGGATTGAGAAAGCAAAGAGGACGATTCCAGGAAAAGCATATATTTATGAAAGCATGAAAAAGCCTATGATACTTGGCGACAACGAAGCAAACCGCGAGCTGTTTCAGGAAGATTCCATGCATTTTTATGTTGAAATGGGAAATGCAGGAGCATTGGCAAAGAAAATTATTGAGATAAAGGAGCAGGAAAAAATATGAAGTTTACAGTAATGCCAAGGTACCAAATGCGGAAACATGCATTAAGGAAACTGTTTTTGGAAGACCAGGCTAACTTTGGTGAAGGGGGGGGGAAAAACCAAAAAACTGTCTTTGAGATAGGGTATGGCGCAGGAGAAATTTTTAACCTATACCGTGAGCTGGGAATTCAGGCAGAAGGATTTGATTTTTCTGAGGTGGCGTACCGTTATGCATCCAGCCATTACCAAGGGAAAGGCGTCGTCCTACACCAACATATGCCAGCAGCGGGCAAAAAGTTTGATTATGTAGTTGCCTGTGAAGTGTTAGAACATATTAAAGACGATGTAAGCGCATTAAAGGAATGGAAAGCATATTTAAAAAACTCAGGAAAAATGGTTGTATCCGTGCCAGCACATAAAAAAAGGTGGGGAGAAAGCGACATTTATGCGGGCCATTTTAGAAGGTATGAGAGAAATGAGTTGGTATGCAAATTAAAAAAAGCTGGGATGCGGGTGGAAAGGATTTATACTTATGATTTCCCGGCCTGCTTTTTGCTGGACCTTTTGAGAGACGTGAGCAGAAAAAAACGGCTTTCGGAAAAGAAAATGAGCCAGGAAGGATATACAAAAAACAGCGGCGTAGAGCGGGATTTCAACCCATTTGTGCTAGCATTGTCACATCCGGCATTATGGCTTCCGTTTATTAAAATCGGAGAGTTGTTTTATAAGACGGATTTTGGAAGTTCATACATTATAATGGCATCACTTTCCAAATAGGAAATATGAAAAGGAAGGACAGCAGAAATGAAAAAACTATTTTTCGTAAAGAAAAAGCATTTTAAAATCATAATCTGCATGGTGATTTTTGCATTCATAAATTATTACTGGTTTAAAAATATTGGTGAAAAAGTATTTTTGATCGGTGATGATGTACGTTTTTTCAATTATATAAAAGCAAGTGACAATATTTTGAAAACAATTTTTTCTAATGAAATTGGAACATATAGGCCTGTCCCATATTTTGTAATGATGATTTTCATTAAGATATTTGGTACTGTATCAAAATTATATTTTTATGCTAATTTAACATTAAATTATATAATTATGATTAGTATATTCGGTGTTATTTATCATTTATGTAATCAAAACCTGTTTATTTCTTTTTCCGCGCCAGTCTTTTATTTGACAGCGATTTATTCCTATTATGGGATAACACAGTTGCTTGGTTTTATGGAATTGTTGTGTATATTATGGTCTGTTTGGTTTTTTTATTTTTTATTGAAGTACATAGAAGGAAAAACAGGCAAATATTATCTGTTTAGCGTGATCGTTTTTTTCTTAGCTACGTTTTCACATGAACGATTTTTGGTATTTTTTGGGGTATATATCATACTTAATTTTTTTGTATTGTATGAGGATACAATACAAAAACGATTATTGCAACTGTTGGTGAGTGCGGTACCGGCAGTTATGCTGATAGTTTTAAAACTTTTCATATTCAGAGTTCCGTTATTGGTTGGGACTGGACAGATTAAAATAAAATTCAGTATGTTAAGTACCTTAAAATATATTGGACAAAGTATTTTATCAATTTTTGGTATAACTATCGGACCGCAATATTTATTTGGATACAGTTTTATTGATTATAGCGTAGAAAAAAAGGCTTCTATTTTGTTAATTTCTGCCTTGTCAATTTTATCAATTTTTATATTCGGATATCAAAAAATAGTAAAAAATTATGAGAATAGAAAAATAGAGATTCAAAAATTGTTGGTGTTTGTATTTACAGAGGGTGCAGCAATTCTATGCTATGCAGTTTCATCTAGGATTGAAATGAGAGAATTATATGTGCCGTACACATTGCTTGTTTTATATATGATGTATTGTATTGGAAAAATAGAAATAAGAAACTTTTTTCGTCAGTTTCTGCTTGCAGCAGGCTTATTGATCACTACGATAAATAATAATACGTATAAAACTCATATAGATAATTTGTTCTTTATGGAAGCAATGAGGCTAGGTAAAAGTGCTTATGAAATAGTCAGCAGTTTGGAGGAGGCTACAGATTGTAAAATATATATTCCAAATCATACGGACTTGGTATGGGCATTGCTTTTGACGGATCAGAGAGATATTTTCTATATGCATGATTTGAATATTGAGTATGAATTATATGATGAATTAGAAATTATGTTAGAAAAACTACAAAGTAAAAATACTAAAGGTAAAGATCGTTATGTTATGTATATGGAAAACAGTATAATAAAGATGAGCAAAGTCCATGATTTAGCAGGACATAGTATGGCACTTGTGGGAGGGTACGGGCATGGAAAATAATAAAAAAAATAAAGTCAGTATCTGTATTCCTTTATATAATGGTTCAAGATTTATCACAGAGACGCTGAAATCAGTATTAAATCAAGATTATTCTAATATGGAAATAATTATTAATGATGACTGTTCAACAGATGATTCCATAGATATTGTAAAAGGATTTAAAGATTCTAGGATCAAAGTATATGTAAATGAGAAAAATTATGGTTTGGTAGGAAACTGGAATAAAACAGTGTCTTATGCTTCAGGTGAATTTATAAAGCTGATGTGCCAGGATGATTTGTTATATGCGGGGGCTGTCAGTAGTCAGGTGAAGATGTTAAAGAGATATCCAGGAGCGTCATTGACTGTTGGAAATACTTGCGTAATAGATTCAAAAGGAAGTGTTGTGATGGCGAGGGATAGATTTCATAGAGATTTGCTTATACATGGAGAAAGATATGCAAAAATGGCATTACATGGTAGAAATATTTATGCTGAGCCGTCCAATATGCTTTACCGTTTAAAAGATTTTTATAAGGTAGGGAAATATGATTCCAGCTTACTTTATACACCTGATTGGGATTTTGGGATCAGGCTTTCGTATTTGGGCGATGTAGCCTGTTCAAAAAACTATATTATGAAATTTCGATTGTCAGATAGTTCTGAAACGAATAGGATATACGCAAAGACATTTTATACATCCATTAGGGATAGTGATCGAATGATTGAAAAACATAAGAATTTGGGAAAAATTAAAATTAGCATAGGGGATATTTTTATATATAAATTGATGGTGAGAGTTATGGCGGTCGCAAGAATGATGTTTCTGAAAAAATATAACAGAGGTAATTGAGTTATGAACAAAACAGACAGATTGTATATTGTAATACCCTGTTACAATGAAGAAGATGTGTTAGGCGAGACAAGGCGTAGGTTAAAAAATAAATTAAGCAGAATGATTCATTCAGGCTTAGTTTCTAATACAAGCCGTATTGTGTTTGTTGATGATGGTTCATCCGATGCTACGTGGAGTATTATCAAAGAAATGCATCAGGAAGACAGAATGATTCTTGGAATCAAGTCGTCAAAGAACAGAGGGCACCAGAATGCTCTTTTAGAAGGGCTTATGACAGTTAAAAATGAGTGTGATGTTGTAATATCAATGGACGCGGATTTGCAGGATGATATAGAAGTACTTGACCAGTTTATGAAACGGTACTATGAAGGCTGTGATATTGTTTATGGTGTAAGAAATATGCGTAGGTCAGATTCTTGGTTTAAAAAGCTTACAGCCGAGGGGTTCTATAGAATTATGAATAAATTAGGTGTGGAAATTGTATATAATCATGCGGATTATCGGCTTATGAGTAAAATGGTTTTGGAACATTTGGGTGATTTTAAGGAAGTTAATTTGTTTTTGAGAGGAATTGTCCCTCTGATCGGTTTTCAATCGGGAGTAGTTACATATGAGAGGTGTCAGCGTTATGCTGGAAAATCAAAGTATCCGTTGAAAAAAATGCTTGCATTTGCACTTGACGGTATTACATCTTTTACAATAAAACCGATACGATTTATTTCATTATTGGGGATCTTTTTGTTTCTTATAAGCATCGTTCTATTGCTGCATTATTCAATTGGTTATTTTGCGGGAAATACTGTAGAGGGATGGGCTACGCTAGCGGTATCCATATGGGGGATCGGTGGATTACAGTTATTGGCAATAGGAATTATAGGTGAGTATATAGGAAAAATATATTTGGAAACAAAGGGAAGGCCAAGATATATTGTTGAGGAATTTTTAAGTGATGAAGTGTAAATAGTTGTGAAATATATGAAAGATAGATAAAGATTATTAAATATTTTTGTAATTGTCTTAAAAAGATGTTTAGAAAGGATGGCTGAGATTGCGCGATAAAGTAAATATGGACACCAAAATAGTGAAAGCAGCGAAATTCATTGGTAATTTTCTTATGATTTTTACGTGTTTGATTCTCTTATTTCGTTTATTTGAATCTGGGAAACAAATAAAATGGAACATAATTTGGGAAAATAAATGGATTGTTGTTTTGGAGATCATTAGTTATGCGCTCATGGTGCTTTGTAGTCCATTATCTTATAAAATATTAATTAACTTGACTACTGATAGGAATGTGCCTTATTGGATCATACAACATTTATGTTGTAAGACAAATTTATATAAGTATTTGCCTGGAAATGTTTTTCAATACATTGGAAAAAATCAGTTAGCCGTTATTTACAATTTAAGACATACGAAAGTTGCATTAGCTACATTTTTGGAAATAATTATGACGGTTGTATCATCTATATTGGTGGCATTTGTATTTTCAGGAAATATTGTGTCCTCGTGGATAAAGGAAAATAGAAAGATCAGTATGATTGTGATTGCCGCTGGATGCATTTTGTTGTTACTGCTTTTTATAAACAGAAAAAAAAGAAGATGTGTTTTATATCGATCTCCTTATTTTCTGTCAGTACATAATATTATGGCACTCGTAAAAGTAACCGGGTGGCAGGTTTGTATGATAGTGTTACATGCGATTATATTTATGTGTACTTTTATTGCTATGGGATTTGTGCCAGAGTTAAAAGAAATGCATAATATAATTGGATTATTTGCATTATCTTTTTGTGTGGGTTTTGTAACGCCTGGAGCACCTGGTGGAATAGGCGTTAGAGAAATGATGTTTGTATTTTTCATGGGACAGACATTTAGTGAAATTCAAATTGTTTCTGTGGCAGTTCTATTTCGGTTTATTTCAATCCTAGGCGATATTTTTGCATATCTATTATGTGTATTCCAAGATAAAATAATAAAAAGGGAGTTTCCGTAAAAATTTTTACCGAGTGTGTAGTTGATATTGCCCGATATAAAGGGGAACATGGAAAAATAAATATTTGACAAAGTCTGCGTGACGGAAATGGGAAAGGCAGGTGCTGGGTAGTATGAGGGAATTAACATGCTTGGATAAAAAGAAGGAATTGGCGCTGGACGGGCGTAAGGCAAAAATGAAACATTGCCATAACATCCATTTTTTGTTATAGTTTATCTGTGATAGGAAGATTGGATTTTATGATGATGGAGAATAAAACATGCTGATTGCAGATAAAAAGGACTATAGAAGAGGATACAAGAAGCACTATCAATCATATAAACGGCTAAATAGTGATAATTCTGACGCAAATAGCAGAAGATTGTTATTGGTTTATAGTGTGGAATGTGGATTGAAATATATGTTGTTGGACAAATGGAACGAAGAAACTCCGAAACGTATTTTTGATAGCAGCGATGACAGAAAAAAAGATATTTTAAAATCTCACAATTTAGAAAAAATATTAAAAGAATTGGGCCAGCAGGGAAATTTTAAATTTCCGCAGTTAAAGACAATACACAAAGATTGTGTTGTTTCTGATACATATCATCAGCTTTATCGCTATTGCATAAGGACACATGAGAAACAGGAAGAAAAAGAGAAAAGTATAGAGGAAACTTTGAAACGTGTTGCTTATTGGATTGAAGAAAGGATGTGAAGGAGATGCTGCTATATACGTGGAAGGATGTAGAAAGAAAACTATTGCTGAATAAGGATCAATGGGGAAGTGTTATTGTTGGTGTTGAGACGTATACAGACGAGGTAATCATTCAGGTAAATCAAACAAAGATGCGGCAAGAAGTAGCGGCTGTCTTGAAAAAGATGATGGACGGAAAATATGATGATGAAAAACAAAAGATCATATTAGATTTGCCGAATCAGTATTTAAGCGTTATTTTTGAGCAGGAGGAGGCAGGAGAGAAAAAAAGTATCGCAGTACCACTTTTTAAGAATGTGTTGTATCAGAAGTCTGCCTATTATGATGAACTGATAGAGAAAGAACTGCCGGGGGCACCTGTGCTTGCGTTTCATTCATACAAGGGCGGTGTAGGACGGACATTGTCTTTATTAGCGTTTGTCAAGGCGTGGTCCTCTTTAAAGGAACCAAGCAATCCTAAAAAACTGCTGGTTGTGGATGCCGACATAGAAGCCCCGGGCATTTCCTGGTTGGTTATGGAGCAGGAGGAAGCATCGTTTAGTCTTTTGGATCTGTTGGAGATTACACAGGAAAAGGATCATATAGATGAGATTGTTGCATTGGTTTATGAAAAAATATCTGAATTGACCATTAAAATTGAAACAGAAAAGACGATGGTAGAACATGTTGTCCTGCCAACATACAGATATATCGAACAATTACTGGATATGTATTCGAGTCCAGAAAGCCTTGCCATTAGTTATCATAAAAAGTATATTTTAGCTGAGGTTTTGTCAAAATTAGGAGAAAAGCTGGATGCTGAAATGGTGCTTGTAGACCTTCGGGCAGGATTAAGTGAGTTTTCAGCGCCGCTTCTGTTTGATCCAAGAGTAAAAAAATATTTGGTAACATCGACTTCTTATCAGTCAGTCAAAGGGACAGAAATTTTATTACAGCAGTTAAGTAAGGGATTGCCGTTAAATGAAACATCTAAAATACCAGAAATCTTATTGACAATGGTGCAGGACGGTTTGGATATTACAGATATTGTAAGCGAATTAGTTGGTGTTTATGATCAGAATATAACAGATGACAGCATTTCTGTGACAGATGATATTGTGACTGCGCTTCCTTTTGCGAGTGAGCTTGTACATTTAGAATCACTGTCAAAAATTATGAAAAATTTAAGCGGCAGAGACTATTATAAAAAAATCTTAAACATAGTTGAAAATAGTTATTTTGCACAGAAGGAAATGATGAATGCTCCATATAACGCGACACGTGATGAGATTATAAAGCGTATCCATGATTTTGCAGCAAATCAAATTACAGCGGAAGGAAATGGTGCGTTTGATCTGCTGATGACAGACACGATTCAGAATTTGATCAAAAAGTACAGAAATACCATTCCGAATACAGTGATTATGGGGGCAAAGGGATCTGGCAAAACATTTTTATACAGGGAGATTTTAAGAAGCTGTGATTGGGAAAATTTTATTATACGTATGAATAAGAATGGTTCGGGTACCAATCATAGCGGCGATCATGCGCACATATTGACAATTCCACTGCTGGCGTCAGGAAACGCGGGCGGTTTTTCAGAAATTATAGAAAATGCGATTCATAATTATAACCGTTATGGTATAAAAGGAAAGATTCGTAATTCTATTTATATTAACAGTAAAGATCGTTTATTAAAATATATGCGGGACGACCATGATTTGCTGGAGTGGAAAGAGCTGTGGAAGGATATCATTTTGGATGCATTTCAAAATGAATATCAGTCGCTGGAAATGCTGGATCAAGAATTAGGAAAAGCAGGGATGAAAATCCTGTTTTTGATCGATGGTTTGGAAGAAATTTTTAAGTCTACGATTTCATCGGAGAATGAGAAGAATGCAATTGCGGCATTATGCAGAGATTTTGTTGATGAGATGAAGATTGCATATCGGAATTTAGGGCTTTTCGTGTTTTTAAGAAAAGATATGGCACGGGATTCTTTTATGATTAATTATGAACAGTTTCGTTCACTGTATCGCTTGGTAGAGCTGCAATGGTCAAGCACAGAAGCATTAAGGCTTGCTGTATGGCTTGTCAGCCAGGCTGTTCCAGGCTTTTATCAGGAAGACGCTGTACTTGAATTGGCTCCGAAAGAAGTGATCGATCGTGCACTTCAAAAATTATGGGGAGTAAAATTGGGAAAACCAACTTCAAACGAAGCAAGCTCGTCACGGTGGATTTTGGCGGCGCTGTCAGATTTTAATGGACAGTTACAGGCGCGGGATATTATAAGGTTTTTGGAAAAAGCGACGGATGCTGTCGGCAAGCCGATCTATAAGGACAGATATTTAATGCCAGCGGAAATTAAAAAG
Source organism: uncultured Eubacterium sp. (assembly GCA_947090545.1). Taxonomy (GTDB): domain Bacteria; phylum Bacillota; class Clostridia; order Lachnospirales; family Lachnospiraceae; genus Eubacterium_J. Next base: position 41,889 of record CAMUPC010000002.1, read on the forward strand.
GCAGTATCCGAATGTTCAAATGATAAAATTGGCGAAATACGGGATGAGATTAAGGCGTTGGGACCGATTTTTGACAAATTGGAACATGCACCCTCTGAGAATAAAATTTTACCATTTTATTCTGACACATTTCAGTTATCACAGGCAGAAGAAAAGATTATGAAACAGGAAGGATACCTGCGGGTAGATCATGAGCGTTATTATTTACCGGAAATTATCAGACATGCATTGAAATTCAAATATGGAAAGGGAGCACGTCCGAAAGTGCTGTCACTGCTGTTAAATTGAGAGCAGGAGAAGCAGCGGGCTGCCGCCTGTTCTAAGCGGCAGCCCATTATGTTATTTGCAGTACTCCAAAAGCGGCATCGTATCATGATAGCTTGTTACATGGTTTTTCAATGACGAATTATTAATAATGATACTGAAATAGACGCCATGGTATTTGAAATAAACGGACGGATAATCAAATTTTTGAACCTTGCCGGACTTTTCTGCCTGGCATGTAAACGTAATGCTTTTTGTCTTTCCGGCAGGGATCGTTGTCTTTTTTTCGATCCAGCGTTCCGGCGCCAGCTCAGCCTCTTCCTTGGAAGGCTCTTTTTCACCTGCAAACAGAATATGTGCGCTGTTGATGTTGGCTCCTTCGATTACGATGTCTGTGTCGGAATTATTTTGATATTTGATTGTAAGGCTGAGCTTGCCGTTTTTTACTTTGACGGATTTTTTCAAGGCTTTTAATTTCAGTTCCGGCAGCACTTCCAGATCGAGGGAACCGGATTTTGTGCCGTCCTTGTAGTTCAATCTTGCTTTTCCAGTTTTCAGCCCGTAGATGATCCAGCCCATATTTTGGTGCATCGCCTGGATCTTTGCTGTTTTCGGATCAGAAACGGCCAGCGCCCCGTTTTCTTTGCTGTCTTTGGAACACAGTTCGGCGCCGCATCCTTTTGGAACTTTTAAGGAGCTGATTTGTGTGGATTTGAAACCCATGCTCTCGTAATAGCCAAGCCCCGTGGAAAAGTGGATGCTATCTTTTTCTTTTGCGTAACTTGTTGTCTGCGGCAGGCATGTGGTGCAGGTGCCGGAAAGCAGCAGAGCCGCTGTTAATGCAGCCGATAGGATTTTTTTTGCGTGCATTTTGATTCTCCCTTCTGTTTTTTTAGAGGATAACAGAAGAATCTTACTGAAATCTTTCGTGAAGGTGACAGTTTTGACATGGTTTGAATGCAGCTTATTTTTAGTTATCCATGGCCACACAGTTACTGCATTGGCAGTATATCCGAGCCTCCATCCCGTTCTGTTGTCTCTCGCCGGATCAGGATCGGCGCAATCATTTTATGAATTGGCGCTTCCAATGGGGCAGGCTTTCGTTTCTTGCGCTCCTCCATCTGCTGTACAAGCAGGCTGACTGCTTCATGAGCGATCACACCGATCTGCTGCCCGACTGTGCTGATCGGAATGACTGCTTCAGAAGAAATCGGAGAATTGTCAAACCCGATCATCAGATAGTCCTCCGGCAGCCTGCCATATTTTTTCATTAACAGGTTTAAAAAGGCGTTGGCATTTGTATCGCTTGATAAAAACAGCCCCTTTTTTTGCCCCGCGTAATTTGCTTCCAGGTCTTTCAGCACTTCCAGCAATTCCTTCTGGATTTTTTGGTAGCTGTCTTTTAAATCTTTATAGTAAATCTTGTGCTGGAGCTGCTTTTCCCTGCAAATATCCACAAATCCCTGGATGCGCCCATAAGCGGGGCGTGCCTTGTCTGTCGGGGAATTGATATGGATCAGGATGTCGCAGTGGTGGCTGGCGAGCAGGCTTGCTGCCTGGATGCCGCCCATGTAGTTGTCGGTGTTGACGCTGCATACGCAGGCGTCTTCCCGTTCGATCGTTACGATGGGGAGTTGCAGCCGCGCCAATTCTTCTGAGGGGATTGTGTGGCTTAGGATCAGCAGCCCTTCGATTTTATAGGCGAGCAGCTCTTTCATATAGCGGCGTTCCGCTTCTTCGTCGTCATTGCCGAGAAAGACGAGGAACTTGTAGCCAAATTCTTCGTAAGTCGACAGGATCTGAGTCAGCATTTCCGAATAGTAGTGGTTGAACAGGTTTGGGACGATAATGCCGACAAATTCACTTTTGCCGTTTGCGAGTATTCTTGCGACTTTATTTTCTTTGTAGTTTAGTTCGGCGAGTGCGTTGGCTATGATCTCCTGGTTTTCCAGCGTTAAGGAGTCTGGGTTGTTAAAATAGCGGGAGATCGTCGTTTTGGAAAAATTGGTGTATTGTGCGATGTCACTGAATGTGATATTTTTTTTGCGTTCCATAAATATCGTATTTCATCCTTATAAATATATGCTTACTTAGGAATAATTTGTGTTATTGTTCCGTGCTTGGAAAAACGCACATTGACAGACAGTGCGTCCATAGCTTCGTAAAACTGCTGGCGTGCCGTTTCTTCGGTTACAAGCGACGTGCAGGCGTTGTCCGCGCGGGCGGGAAGAAGCTGCCAGCGTACGGCGTCATCTGAGCCTATCGTCAGCTTTGCGACCGCGGTCTGCGGGATTGATTGGTAAAAAATAAAATTGCCGAGGCTGTAAAAAATCGGCTTTCCCTGATACAGTTCCACGCCTTGCAGGACATGCGGGTGCGCGCCGATCACTGCGTCGGCGCCGGCGTCGATCAGGGCGTGTGCCAGCTCGGTTTGGTATGGCTCCGGCGTCGTATTGCGCTCGATACCCCAGTGGACATAGACGCACAAATAGTCACAGCGGCCGCGTGCTTTTGCGACAGCCGCCAACAGCCTTGTTGGGTCGTAGGCAGAGAGGACGCCGGGCGCTTGGTTTTCCACATTCCAGGATGCAACTGGAAATACGCGGGAAGCGGCTAAAAACCCGAAGGTGCGCCCGCCTGCTTTTTTTAAGATCAGCTTTTCGGCGCGTTTTACGGTTTTTCCGGCGCCCATATAGGCAATCCCGGCGTCATCCAGCGTCTGAAAGGTATCGGCAAGCGCTTCGGTGCCGTAGTCCAGCACATGGTTATTTGCCAGTGTGACCAGATCGATGCCGGATTCGGTGAGGAGCGATACACAGGCGGGATCGATGCGGAACGTAAACTGCTTGTCCGGCGCCTGTGCGCCGCGGGTGCTGAATGGAAACTCGTTGTTGGCGATGGTAAGATCGGCGTTTTTCATCTGCTTTAACAGGGATGAGCCGATCACGCCCTGGATGCCGGACTGCCCGTAAGCAGCGAGCACGTAATCGCTGAAATAAATGTCTCCGGCAAACAGCAGCGTTGTTTTCGTTTTTGCCGGATCGCTGCGGGCGGAGTCGGACAAGTGATTGCTTTGGCTGGAGTTGCCGGAATCGGGCAAGTCCGTATGTTGTCTGCTTTGACTGGCATCTTTCATAGAATCTTGCATGGAATCTTCTATGGAATCTTTTATGGAATCTTCTATGGGATTTTCTATGGAAGCGGCAGGCTGTACGGATTCTATTTCGTCAAACAGCGTCAGGCGGATGATGCTTGCCGTCAGTATGCATAAAAGGATCGCGCATACGATTAAGGCGCTTTTTAAAAATGCGCGCCGGACTATTTTTTTCAAAGGGATAAACCTCCTTTTCGTGATGTAAGGCGTTGCTTTAAACAGGAAAGTAATTGCTTGGATTTTTGCCAAATTCCCGTTTAAATGCTTTTAAAAAATTAGAATAATCGTTAAAGCCGCTTTGCAGGCAGGCGTCCATAACGGATGTGCCGCCGCGCAGCAGGTTGCGTGCCGCGATCAGCCTTTTTTTAATAATGTACTGGTATAAGGAGAGCCCGGTAAACTGTTTAAACTGGCGGCTTAAGTAATATTTGCTCATATAAAAATGCGTCTCTAAGCTGCTTAAGGATAAGTCTCCGGCAAGGTTTTCGTTGATAAACAGTACGATCTGGTTGATTTTTTCATTTTCGGTCACGTCGCATTTGACCGAATCCGGCGTGTCATAGTAAGCGCGGCTGACCTGTACGAGAAACTCGGTCAGGTAGGCGGAGGCGAGCGCGGCGCTTCCTGGTTCCGTGCTGTGCTGCGCTTTTGCGATCTGTGTGCAGAGTGTCTTTAAGCGTGTAATATTTTGGTTGTCGGGGCGGATCAGGCGGTAATCTTTGGATGCGGCGTCTGTAAAGCAGGCGCTTAAGTCCTCTCCGTAAAAGTCTTTGAGCAGCAGAAAAAAGTCCTCGGCAAGCCAGATCACAATGCGTTCATAAGGCTTGCCCTCCTGAATGTCCGGGCGGTGGATATCCGAGCTGTTCGTCAGCAGGATGTCGCCGGGGCGCAGCTTGTAGCTTTTTCCTTCGATTGTATAAGTGACATTTCCTGACAGAAAGAAAAAGATCTCATAAAACGGATGCTGGTGAAAGTCCACGGTGGGCGGCGTTTCGTTGTATGAGTGATGGTATTCAAAATATTTTTCCGTCATGGTTTGAATCGGATTAAATGGCTCTCGGTACATAAAAAACAAAAACTCCTTTGTATTGATTGCATAGTTTTTCACGGTCTGTTTATACTACCTATTATATGGCAAGATTCACCACATTTCAAGCGGTAACCACCACGTATTTTTTGCGGCTTTTTGCTATACTATGTCCATCAAAGCAATTCGGCGCGGCATTTTAAATGGGGTGTGAACGGGCAGGCGCCGGCGTTGTGAAAAGAAAGAAGGAGGTATTTTTATGCAGATGACATTCCGCTGGTATGGGGAAGGCAATGACAGCATTACCCCGGAGATGATCAAGCAGATTCCGGGAGTGACAGGGCTCGTCTGGGCGCTGCATGACAAGCAGGCAGGCGAGGTATGGGAAGTAGAGGAGATTGAAAAGGCGCGCCAGCAGATCGAGGGCGCGGGATTTCACATGGACGTCGTGGAAAGCGTCAATGTACACGACGATATCAAAATCGGGCTGTCGAGCAGGGATGTGTACATTGAAAACTACAAGACGACGCTGCGCAATCTGGCAAAATTTGGCGTAAAGGTTGTTACATACAACTTTATGCCGATCTTTGACTGGACGCGCACAGACCTGTTCCATCCGCTGGAGGACGGCTCTACAGCGCTTTTTTATGAGAAAAACCGTATCCAGGACGACTATAAGGAGATGGCGGACTATATTTTAAACAACCTGCACGGCATGACGTTTCCAGGCTGGGAGCCGGAGCGCATGGCAAAGCTGGACGAGCTGTTTGAGGCGTACCGCCCGGTTACAAAGGAAAAGCTGTGGGACAACTTAAAATATTTCCTGGAGGCAATTATGCCGACGTGTCATGAGACAGGGATAAAAATGGCGATCCACCAGGACGATCCGCCATGGGATATTTTCGGCATTCCGCGTTTGTTATGCGACAAAGAGTCGATCGGGCGCTTTCTTCATATGGTAGACGATGAATACAACTGCCTGTGCCTGTGCTCCGGTTCTTTGGGGGCAAACCAGGACAATAACGTCGCGGATATTGTACGTACGTACTGTGACCGGATTGCGTTTGCGCATATCCGCAATGTCCGCCATTATCCAAACGGAGACTTTACAGAGGCGTCTCACCGTGACTGCGACGGGGATACAGGGATTTTGGAAATTATGCGCGCATATCATGACTGCGGCTATACCGGCTATGTCCGCCCAGACCACGGGCGCCATATCTGGGGCGAGCAGTGCAGGCCGGGCTATGGGCTGTATGACCGCGCGCTTGGCATTATGTATTTGTGGGGCTGCTGGGATATGCTTGACCGGCTGGAAGGCAAAGTCGGATAATATCAGCGATGGGTTTGAAAGGAGAAGAGGAACATGAATTTACCGTTAAACATTGATTTTACAGGAAAGGTCGTCGTAGTAACAGGCGCAGGCGGGGTGCTCTGCGGGACGATGGCAAAAGCGTTTGCGCAGGCAGGGGCAAAGGTCGCTGCGCTGGACTTAAATGAAGAAGCTGTGAAAAAGCTGGCGGATGAATGCAAAAAGGAAGGCTATCTCTGCGAGGGCTACAAGGCAAACGTCCTGGAAGCCGAAGCGTTGGAGCAGGTACACGCCGCAGTGTTAAAGGACTTAGGCCCATGCGATATTTTAGTCAACGGGGCAGGCGGCAATAACCCGAAGGCTACGACCGACAATGAATACCATCACGAAGCGCAGGCAGGGCAGAAAACCTTTTTCGACCTGGACGCGGCTGGCGTGGATTTTGTATTCAAGCTGAATTTCCAGGGAACGCTGCTGCCGACGCAGGTTTTTGCCAAGGATATGGCAGATAGAAAGAGCGGATGTATTTTAAATATCTCTTCCATGAACGCCTATATCCCGCTGACAAAGATTCCGGCATACTCGGCTGCAAAGGCAGCGGTTTCCAACTTTACCCAGTGGCTTGCGACCCATTTTGCAGGCACCGGCATCCGCTGCAACGCGATTGCGCCAGGCTTTTTGGTTTCCAACCAGAACCGCGCACTGTTATTTAAAGAGGACGGCACGCCGACTCCGCGTTCCAATAAGATCTTAAACGGTACTCCAATGGCACGCTTTGTCGACAGCGAGGAGCTTTTGGGCGGCGTATTTTTCCTGTGCGATGAGAAAGCGGCAAGCGCCATTACGGGAGTTGTGCTTCCGATTGACGCCGGATTTGCGGCATATTCAGGTGTGTAAAAAAAGCATAAAAAAAATGGCGCTTTCTATTGACGAATGGAAAAAATATGCTATAATAATTTCTAGTGCTAAAATATTACCTAACAGTTGATATGCACAATACGCAACTGGAGGGAGGTTAGGTGTGAGAATATGTCAAATGTGATCGTAAAAGAGAACGAGACTTTAGATTCCGCATTACGCAGATTCAAGAGAAACTGCGCAAAAGCAGGAATTCAGCAGGAGATTCGCAAGAGAGAACATTATGAAAAACCAAGTGTTCGCCGTAAAAAGAAATCCGAAGCTGCAAGAAAACGGAAATATAACTAAGTCCGTAAGGATTGGAAAGAGCTGTCGCGGTGCGGCAGCTCTTTTAAATTGCTGTTGACGGTATAAAACGGCTGTGTTAATCTGTTAAAATAAGGCAAAAAACCTTGGAAGGGATTACGGTATGATAGTATGACAGAGCATTTGAGACAGGAAATCGCAGGCATGATTGGAATAGAGCTTTCTAAGCCAATACGCGATGTGCCATATAAAATATTAGATTCCATACAGGCAGACGGATATACCAGGCAGCGGATCGAATATGATTCCGATGGAGATCCGGTCAGCGCCTTTTTACTGCTTCCGGGAACACCAGGCAGCCATCCAGCCGTTATCGTCCATCATCAGCACAACAGAGAGCATCATCTGGGAAAAAGTGAAGTCTGCGGCTTAGCGGGAGATCCCTGGCAGGCTTTTGCCCCGGAGCTGGCAAAAAGAGGGTTTGTCGTACTGGCGCCGGATTCTGTCTGCTTTGAAGAACGCAGGAAAGACCCATCCGTCGAAGGATTTGATTTCTGGCAGCATTTCGATCAAATGTGTTACCGCATTCTGACAGGCGACTATTTGATGAAGAAGGTATTAACGGATGCAATGCATGGAATTACACTGCTTTCCCATTTGAATGAGGTTGACCCGAAACGGATCGGGACGCTTGGGCATTCCTACGGCGGAAATACGGTACTGTTTCTCTCCGCGCTGGATGAGCGGATTGCGTTTAGCTGCGCAAGCGGCAGCGCATGTACGTTTGAAAATCGTATGCGCAACAATGTAGGGATTGAGATGGCAAGTGTGATTCCAGGCTTTCATGGACCGTATGATATTGACGACCTGGCTGCATGTATTGCGCCGAGACGGTTGCTGATTGTTTCTGCTACTGATGATAAATATTCCAAGGATGCCGATTGGATTGTGGAAAAAGCAGGACGTTTGTATGAAAAGCTTGGAGCGCCGGAAAATTTGGAGCATAAGAGGTACGCGGGCGGACATGCGTTAACGGAAGAACGGTTTTGGGATATCATAAGGTGGATGTGCCAGAATTGAGCCTGGTTGTGGATGTGGGGAATTTTTATAGATGTGAGGACGCTGGGAGAGGGAATTGGCACGCTCTGGCTGCGTCCGTTCCAGAAGGTTAAGAAGCCCTAAGCATTCTGCGGGTACGCTGTGGCACCGTCCGGTCGCGGCACCTAGTTCGCCCTGGCTTTCGCCAGCAGCTAAAGGTGCCGCTGGGCTTCGCCCCTGCTTTCGTTCAGCAGGATGCTAAGGGCTTCTAAACCTTCTTCCAAAGCCGCAGCCAGAGCGTGCCAATCCCCTCTCCCGGCTGGTTATCGCAAGTGTTACGAAAAAACGGATGCACAAAGTCGGCTGGTTATCAAGCCCAGTTCTCTGCTACCTGCTGGTTATCTTACTTAGAGTTTGAGAAAACCAGCCGGCGGGAGGGGAGAGGGGATTGCCTTCTGTGACGTTGGAAGGAATGTTAGGAGCCCTTAGCATTCTGCTTGATCACACAGGGGCGAAGCCAAGCGGCACCTTTAGCTGCTGGCGAAGCCAGGGCGGACTAGGTGCCGCGCCCGGACGGTGCCAAAGAGTAGCCGCAGAATGCTTAGGGCTCCTTACATTCTGGAAAAGGAACAGAAGGCAATCCCCTCTCCCCTTCCGCCGGCGTCCCTCATATCATAAGAACCCAATGATCGTTCTAAATAACTACAAAAACGGAGGAAAAAACATATGGAACAACGAATCACAGGAACAACCAAGCTATTGGCACTGATCGGCTCCCCAGTCGGTCATTCCGGCTCCCCTGCAATGTATAACTACAGCTTCCAGAAACTAGGGCTTGACTACGCTTACGTGGCATTTGACGTAAAACTGGAGGAAACCGCAAACGCAATCCAAGCAATGCGAACCTTTCAAATGCGCGGCATGAACGTAACCATGCCGCTCAAGACAGAAGCTGTCAAATATATGGACGCACTCTCAGACGCAGCGCGTTTAATCGGCGCAGTCAATACGATTGTCAACGACGCAGGAAAGCTGACCGGCTATATCACAGACGGGGAAGGCTTTGTCAACAACCTGCGTGACCACGGTGTCGGGATTTCAGGAAAGAAAATCACAGTAGCAGGCGGCGGCGGCGCAGCGACAGCAATCCAGGTGCAGTGCGCGTTGGACGGGGCGAGAGAAATCTCCATTTTCAATAAAAAGGACGATTTTTTTGCGCGTACATTAGAGACGGCTGAAAAAATCCACAGGGAAGTGCCGCAGTGTACCGTCCATGTGTATGACATCGAGGACCAGGCGTGTATGGCAAACGAAATCGCATCCAGCGATATTTTTGCAAATGCGACAATCGTAGGCATGAAGCCGTTGGAAAACGAAAGCGTGGTAAAGGATACAGGCGCGCTGCGTCCGGGGCTTGTGGTATGCGACGCGGTTTATAACCCGAAGGAAACCAGGCTGCTGCGGGAGGCAAGGCAAGCCGGATGTACGTGTATTTCCGGCGAGGGGATGCTGCTGTGGCAGGGAGCGTCGGCGTTTTTGCTCTATACCGGACAGGAAATGCCGGTGCAGGAAGTGAAGGAGCGGTTTTTTTCGTAATGCCGTGCGGCAGTGTAAGATGTGAACGAGGATCTTAAGAGTATTTTAATAAAAAACGCGTATGCTAAACGTTATGGGAAAAAGCTATGGGACTAAGATGCTGCTGTGGGGTTTTGCGGCAGCGTAATTAAGAAACGAGGAGGAATGATATGAGTGAATTATCACATTTGGATGAATTGGAAGCGGAAGCGGTCTATATTATCCGGGAAGTGGCGGCAGAGTGCGAAAAGCCGGTGATGCTGTATTCGATCGGCAAGGACAGCTCGGTCATGCTGCATCTTGCGATGAAGGCATTTTACCCGGAAAAGCCGCCGTTTCCGTTTCTGCATGTCAATACAACATGGAAGTTTCGGGAAATGATCGCGTTTCGTGACAAAATGGCGCAAAAGCTTGGCATCGAGATGCTCGAATATATCAATGAGGACGGCGTGGCAAGGGGGATTAATCCGTTTGACCACGGCGCTGCGTATACGGACATTATGAAAACGCAGGCGTTAAAGCAGGCATTGAACAAATATGGATTTACCGCGGCATTCGGCGGCGGGCGGCGGGATGAGGAAAAATCCAGGGCGAAGGAGCGCATTTTTTCGTTCCGCAATGAAAACCATGCCTGGGACCCGAAAAACCAGCGCCCGGAGATGTGGAAGCTGTTTAATACGATGATCCACCAGGGCGAGAGTATCCGTGTCTTTCCGATTTCCAACTGGACGGAAAAAGATATCTGGCAGTATATCAAGCGGGAAAACATCGAAATCGTGCCGCTTTATTTTGCCAAGGAGCGCCCGGTCGTTTACCGGGACGGAAATATTATTATGGTGGACGACGACCGGATGAAGCTTAGGGACGGAGAAAAAATCGAGCACAAAAAGGTGCGCTTCCGCACGCTTGGCTGCTATCCGCTGACAGGCGGCTGTGAGTCCGACGCGGATACGCTCGACGCGATTATCGAGGAGACATTAAGCGCCGTCGAATCCGAACGCACGTCGCGCGTGATCGACCACGAAGCAGCAGGAAGTATGGAGAGAAGAAAGCGGGAGGGGTATTTCTAAATGAACGGGTTGTTAAAATTTATTACATGCGGAAGCGTAGATGACGGAAAATCCACGCTGATCGGCCATATTTTATACGACGCCAAGCTGATCTACGCGGATCAGGAGCGTGCGCTGGAACTGGACAGCAAGGTAGGCAGCAGGGAAGGCGCGATTGACTATTCCCTGCTGCTGGACGGGCTGATGGCGGAGCGTGAGCAGGGCATAACGATCGACGTTGCTTACCGTTATTTTACGACAGACAACCGCAGCTTTATCGTAGCGGACACGCCAGGGCACGAGGAATATACGAGAAATATGGCAGTCGGCGCTTCGTTTGCGCAGCTTGCCGTGATTTTAATTGACGCGCAGGCGGGCGTGCTCGTCCAGACAAGGCGCCATGCAAGGATCTGTGCGCTGATGGGCATCCGCTATTTTGTATTTGCGGTCAACAAAATGGACCTCGCAGGCTACAGTGAGGCGCGTTTCCATGAAATCGAAGCTCAAATCTCGGAACTGGAAAAAGAGCTGTCCTTAAGCAGCGTAACGATCATTCCTGTTTCCGCGACGGAAGGGGACAATATTACGAAAAAAAGCCCGCATATGCCATGGTATACGGGCAAAGACCTGCTGACATATTTGGAAAATGTCGATACGAGCGAAAAAACAAGGGAAGCAGGCAGCTATCTGCCCGTGCAGCGCGTATGCCGCCCAAACCACGAATTTCGCGGCTTTCAGGGGCAGGTAGAAGCAGGAGAATTTGCCGTCGGCGACGAGATCGAAGCGCTGCCGGGCTGCCAGAGGGCAAAGGTCAAATCTATTTTCATCGGGGACAGGCAGGTACCGTCTGTCATAAAAGGACAGCCTGCGACGATCCAGCTAGACCGTGAGATCGATATTTCCCGCGGCAGCGTCCTTGTCAAAGACGCACCGATTACACTGTCCAAAAAGATTACAGCAACAATCCTCTGGATGGACGACGAAAACCTCCATACCGACCAGGACTACCTGATTAAGATCGGCACAAAGCAGATGCCTGCGATGGTCAGCAGCATCCACTATAAAGTCGACGTCAATACCGGAAACCATCTGCCTGCTGTATCGTTGCAAAAAAATGAGATTGCGGTCTGCGATATCGTGCTGTCGGAAAATATTGCCGTCGATGCATTTGCCAGGCACAAGACGATGGGCGAGCTGATCCTGATTGACCGCGTCAGCCATATGACGTCCGCCTGCGGCGTTGTGGAAAGCACAAGGGGAAAAGGCGAACAGGATACGATGGCGACGTTTTGGTACGGCGACTTAAAAGCCGGAGCAGGCATCTTTAAGGAATATTACCTGAACCTGTTTTTGGATACGATCACAAAAGAAAGCCCGCATAACGGCAGGTATACGGTCGGCGACATCGTTCCGGTTACCGGAGAGAGCTACCACTATCCGGCATATTTTGACATGATTATCCTGCACGAGCATATGGCAGTCAGCATCCGGGACAGCAAGATCGCAAAGATCGTACCGACCAGCGATTACAAGTACGAGGGCTATCCGATCGTAAACGGCAGGGGATGCAGCGTCTGTGCGGACAGCCAGGCGGAAGTGGAGCGGTTTATCCACGAATTTGACACAACCGTAAAGGGAGGGGAAGCAGAGTTTTATAACCGCTGGCTGAATTTTGAAAAGTACAGGAGTATTGTGTTTAAGGATAACTTCTGGGGAAGTGCGCAAGAGGAGAAGTAGGAAGGGGAGCGGGGCTTGGTTCCTGTTTCAATTCTAAAATGCAAGGAGCTACAAAAAATTAAAATCTAGCATCTAGCAGCAAGATAAAAATTTTACAGGAACTTTACATTTGGATAACCTTAATTTTACCTGGGCATAATAAAATACTGTCAGAACATCAGAGAAGGAAAAGGAGCAGATTATGAAAGATACGATGCAGATCCTGTTCGGTTTACTCGGCGGCCTGGCAGTATTTATTTTTGGCATGAACATGATGAGTGAATGCCTCCAGAAGGCTGCGGGAGAAAAGATGAAGAGTATTCTGGCGCTTTTGACCAAAAACCCGGTGATGGGCGTATTGGCGGGCGCTTTAACGACAGCGGTATTGCAGAGCAGCTCTGCGACAACCGTAATGGCGATCGGTTTTGTAAGCGCCGGGCTGATGAGCCTGCCGCAGTCGATTTCCATTATTTTGGGCGCGAATATCGGTACGACGATGACGGCGCAGATCATTGCTTTTAAAATCAGCGATTATATTTATCTGTTTATTTTTGCCGGGTTTGCAGTGTCTTATCTGGCAAAAACGGAAAAGGCGAAAAATATCGGGCAGACGGTGTTTGCGTTTGGGCTGCTGTTTTTAGGCATCGAGACGATGGGGACGGTTATGAAGCCGCTTGCCGCAAGCCCGTTCTTTTTAACGATGATTGAAAAGGTCGCGCATATTCCGGTGCTTGGCGTGCTGACAGGTACGTTTATGACGCTCGTTGTGCAAAGCAGCTCCGCGACCATTGCCGTACTGCAAAATTTTGCGCAGCAGGCGGGGCCGGACGGGATGACGAGCATCCTTGGGCTTGCAGGTGCGATCCCGATTCTGTTGGGCGACAATGTAGGTACGACGATTACGGCGCTGCTTGCTTCGGTCGGGCAGGCAAAGGATGCAAAGCGTACGGCGCTTGCACACTGTATTTTTAACCTGTCCGGCTGCTTTTTGTTTATCTGGCTGGTTCAGCCGTTTGCAGCGGTGATCCGCTATCTTTCCCCGGCAGGGCCGGAGGTTGCGGTAATTTCCAGGCAGATCGCGAATGCCCATACACTGTTTAACCTGGTTATGACGCTGATCTGGACGCCGCTTCTGCCGTATATGGTAAAGCTGGTGACAGCGCTGGTCCGGGACAGCGTACAGGCGCCGAAAGAGATGTCAGAGCCGTTTTATCTGGATCAAAAGCTGTTTATGCAGCCTGCTGCCGCGTTGCAGCTTGCGCAGATGGAGACGGTCCGCTGCGGGGAGCTTGCCAATACGCTGCTTGAGGAGCTTGCCGGATCGGTCAGGGCAGAGGACGCCAGGCTGACCGGGCAAGTGCAAAAAAACACCGAGCAGGTGCGCAGGCTGTACGAGCGTGTGACCGAATATTTATCGGAGCTGTTTTCCGCAGGCAGCATGAGCGAGGAACAGTCGCGCGAAGCGGCAGGCATCCTGTACCTGTTGGGAGACCTTGACCGTATCGTGTATTTATGCCAGGAGATTTTAGAACAGTTGCTATCCCAGGCACAGAAGAAAAATAAAGTACGGTATTCCAAGGAAGCGAGAAAAGAGCTTGAACAAGGCATGGTCCTGATTCGCCAGATGTACGCGGAAGCCTTTCAGATGCTTTTAAGCGGCGAACGGGACAATCTGAAAAAAATACGCAAGAAAAAGGAAAAAATGCTGGAGTTAAGCCTGCATATGCGCAAAGCGCACTTGGAACGCGTGGAAAAAGGAAAGTGCAGCGCCAAGCTGACGAAGCCGTTTTATAAGATCTTGAACGCGCTTGACAGGCTCAGCAACGGGTGTGCGAATATTGCGGATCATGAGCTTGGGTGGTAGATTGAGAAAAGCAGTTGCTATTTTTTTATGATTTCAGTATACTAATAGAAAAGCAATCAATCGGTGTTTCGCGCTCGGCGTGCGACGATGACGGTGGGGCGGGTTTCCGTCCCATTTTTTGCACAAAGTGCATGGTATGAGGTTAAATGCGAATGATTGTCAGGTATTGGGAGGTAAAATGATAACGATATATGCAGGAATTAAAAAACAGGGTACGATTTTATTAAATGACTGGTTTTTTGACAGCTTTACGTTTTCTAAGGTGCTTTATGATGAAACATTAAAGAAAGTGATTTCCGAGGTAGAGGGAGTAGAATTTGCCGATCCGTTGTTTATTTCAAAATTCAATGATATGCCAATCGATCTGACACACCTGTCAACAGGATGCAAAACGCTTGTGAATATCCTTGTGTTTCCTGAAAAAATATTTAGTGTCGATGAATGCGGCAGTAATGTATTAAAACAGGTCTATTCGTTAAAAGGGGATTACAGTATTTATTGCAATACCTTTGACGGTACTGGATGCTATGAGATTGAAAATGACTATCATGTAATTACTCCTTTTGGAGAAAAAGATTTTTTGTGCTGCATGGATATTTCTACATTTATGTATGAAATGGAAAAATATGGGGCGATTGGGGAAATGGAGGCTTCCTTATGAAAGTAGATCCAGTAATTTGCAGAGAAATCCATTGTTCGTATGCAGGAGTTGCTTTTCATTTATCATTGACGAGCAATCTGACAATGATACTTGGAGAATCTGGAAACGGGAAAACATTTTTATATAAAGCATTAAGAAACTATAAAGTCATGGATGATACGCTGCTTTTGTTTGATTTTACAGATATTCACAGAGTATCGGATGAACTGAAAAAAGCAGTGCATCGTTTTATTATTGTAGATAACGCTGACATTATGCTGGATGATGATATGCGCAACTTTATTGCATTTGATTATCAAAACCAATATTTGTTGATTGGAAGAGACCCCAGAGGGCTGATGGTTTCTGCGGATAATTTAAAATCAGTCCATTTTGACAAAAACAGCAGAACGATGGAATTGGTGGATGCTGTATAAAGGGAGAGCAGTTATGATTTATTTACTTATTGAAGATGCTGGCTCAGGAAAGAAGTTTTGAAAATATTTTGCTGAAAATCATGCAATAGCATAGTTGCAGGTACAGGCACAGCCTGCTATAATAGCCTTGTTACATGGATTGCAATACCGCGAAAGGAGTTTGGGCAAAAGATGCAGCAACAGGCAAAATACGAATTTTCGTACAATATTTTTCTGATAGGATTTATGGGAAGCGGCAAGTCCACCATTTCCGAATATCTGCACCAGCATTACGCGATGGAGAAAATAGAGATGGACAGCTTGATCGAAAAGCGCGAGGGAATGCGGATCTTTGAGATCTTTCAGGTGCACGGGGAACCGTATTTCAGGGATCTGGAGACAAAGCTATTAACCGAATTGCAGCAAAAAAACAATGTAGTTGTCTCCTGCGGCGGCGGGACGCCAATGCGTGAGGAAAATGTGATTCAAATGAAAAAAAACGGCAAGGTCGTACTGCTTTTGGCAAGCCCGCAGACGATTTATGAGCGTGTCAAGGACAGCCATGACCGTCCGCTGCTGGAAGGGCACAAGGATGTGGCGTACATTTCAGAATTGATGAAACAGCGCCAGGAGAAATATGAAGCAGCGGCTGACTTTACGATTCACACAGATGGAAAGGAAAGTGCGCAGATCTGCGAAGAGCTGGTGCAAAAGCTTCTGGAAGAGGAGGAACGCCAATGCGCACAGTAACAGTCAGGAACATCACGATCGGCGAGGGCATTCCAAAGATCTGCGTGCCGATTATCGCTCACTCAAAAGAAGAGATCTTAAAAGAGGCAGGGAATCTGAGGCAGATACCGGCGGACCTTGTGGAATGGCGCGCCGACTGGTTTGCTTTGGATGATCCTTGCGCGGCAGTGGAGGTGCTTGCGGCGCTTAGGGAGGTACTCGGCGATCTGCCGCTTTTGTTTACGTTTCGCACCAAAAGCGAAGGCGGGCAAAAGCAGGTCAGGGCAGAGGAATATTTGGCGCTGAATGAAGCGGCTGCACGCTCTGGGTATGTGGATCTGATTGACGCAGAGCTGTTTATGGGAGAGGAAACGGTAAAAAGCCTGATCGCTGCGGCGCATTGCTGCGGTGTAAAGGTAGTCGCATCCAACCATGATTTTGTAAAAACGCCAGAGAAGGAAGAAATTGTCCGCAGGCTGTGTGCGATGCAGCAGCTTGGCGCGGATATTTTAAAAATAGCGGTGATGCCGCAAAGCCGCGCCGATGTACTGACACTGCTTGCCGCGACAGAGGAAATGCAAAGGAGCTTTGCTAACCGCCCGCTGATTACGATGTCAATGGGCGGCTATGGGGCAGTCAGCCGTATTTGCGGGGAAGTGTTTGGCTCCGCGGTCACGTTTGGGGCAGCGGGGAAAGCATCCGCGCCTGGGCAGCTGCCGGTGCAGGAGCTGTCGCAGGTGCTTGCGGCACTGCATCGTGCGGTATAAGGGAGGATGTTTTAAGCGTGAATGACAAGTCAGATGTTCACAGCATATTTTGGAGGAAGTAAGCGTGGAAGAACAAAACAGAAAAAACTCGGATTCAACGCAGCAGCGCCTGGCGAAACAGGCTGTTTTTGATAAGGTTGAACAATGGCTGAACGTTTCCCTTGAGCATAAGCCTAAAATATTGGTAGGAAAGACCTATATGCAGCCGGATTTTTATTCTAAAGAGGATGGAATCATCGGTTTTATCGTTGTACATATCGGAAAGCTGAAGGCAGGGCAGAAGGAGAAGCTTTCACAGCATATTCTTAGGATGCTTCTGGCTGAAAAATTAGAAGGCAGGGCATATAGAAAGATGATTGTCGTTAGTGATCAACCAGTAAAGGAGCAAATAGAAGGAGATTCGATTTTAGCGGAATGCATCAGCCAGTTTCAGATAGAAGTAAAAATAATGCCGATGGAAGCTGAGCTGCGGGAGAGGCTGCTTACAGCCCAGAAAAAACAGGTGATGGTAAATGCATAACCAATGGAAGAAAATACATAAAATCTGGTTCTAAAACTTCCAGCGATTCATATATATAGTCATGGGACAACTGTAAGGAGTGTCTCATGGCTATTTTTTATCCGGGACGTGCCAAAAGCGGGCAGGGATTTTGCGGCATGTTTCGGGAAGGGAGGATTTTATGAAGCATATTTTAAAAATATTTCCGTTACATATCCGAAGCGAGTTGCAGGCTGTTTTTGAAAAGCTGTGCGGGATTGAAGAGATCCGTGTCCGTGTCAGCCAGCCGATTATGTTTTTGACAGAGGAAGGCGAGTATTTTTTCAGCACAAACGGCGGATATCTGACCAAGGACAGCCAGGACGCCTATGCGGTTACGACGCATGATATCAGTGACATGCTCGTATTTATCAGCCGGTATTCGCTGTTTGCGTTTGAGGAAGAGATCCGCAACGGATTTATTACGTTAGAGGGCGGGCACCGGGTCGGGCTGAGCGGACAGGCAGTGCTTCAGGAAGGATGGATGCATACGATCCGCAATATTTCCTATCTGAATATCCGTGTCAACCATGAAAAAAAGGAGTGTGCCAGGCGCCTGATTCCTCATTTGTACCGAAAGCCCCAAAGCAGGCAGTCCGGCATTTACAATACGCTGCTGATCTCGCCGCCGGGAAGGGGGAAGACGACGCTGCTGCGTGACCTGATCCGGCTGCTTTCCAACGGCACGACAGAGCATACCGGGCTAAAGGTCAGCATTGTCGATGAACGGTCCGAAATCGCAGGCTGCTACCAGGGTGTGCCGCAAAATGACGTAGGGATGCGCACCGATGTGCTGGACGGATGCCCAAAGTCCAGCGGCATGATGCTTTTAATCCGTACCATGTCCCCGCAGGTTGTAGCGGTCGATGAGCTTGGCTCGAAGGAGGATGTGGAAGCGGTTGCCTATGCGGTGCACTGCGGATGCAGCATCTTAGGCTCCGTCCATGCCGCAGATTTGGAGGAAGTAAAAAGAAAGCCCGTGCTGCGGGAATTTTTGGAACAAAGCTATTTTGAGCGTTATCTTGTCATCGACAAGCAGGAAAACGGGGAACGCAGCTACAGGCTGTACAATGCAAAGCAGGAGCTGTTATGCTAAAGCTGGCTGGCTGCATCTGCATCTTTGCGGCGTCCAGCGGGATGGCATACAGCCTGATTTTGGGGCTGCACAGCCAGGTTCACAGTACAGAGCTGCTGCTTCACCTGCTAACCGCAGTCGAAGGAGAAGCCGCTTATTGCCGCTGCCCGCTGCCGGAGCTGTTGGCGCAGCTTGGCAGGCACCAGCCGGAGCCGTACAAAAAGCTGCTTTTAGAGGCAAGCCGCCAGATGGAGGACAACAGGGAAGCGGATATACCCACGCTGTGGCAGCAGGTTTGCGGGCAGTTTGAAAAAGAGCTGGATCTTCCAAAGGAAGCATACCAGGTGCTGCTGCGCGTGGGAGAAGTATTTTCGTATACGTCTCTGGAATCCGCATTGCAGCTGCTGCAACTTGGGCAAAAGAGGCTGGCAGGGACGATTGCAGAAAAGAGCGCCGAGTTTGCAGGCAAGAAAAAACTGTATTGCTGCCTGTGCTATATGGCTGGCTTTCTCTCTGTGATCCTGCTGCTGTAAGAGGTTTGAAAAAATGGACAGGTAACATACGAAAATCTGCCGGCACAAGGTCTAGGAGAACGTTTTGTACAGGAATAGGGAGAGGATATGAGTATCAATTTAATATTTAAAATCGCGGCGGTCGGCATTATCGTATCCGTTTTAAGCCAGGTGCTGAAACACAGCGGAAGGGAAGAACATGCTTTTTTATTAAGCCTTGCCGGGCTGATGGTCGTTTTATTCTGGGTGGTGCCGTATATTTATGAGCTGTTTCAGACGATGCAGTCGCTGTTTACATTATAGCCAGGCGAGGCAAGCCTGATTTGCAGTGGAAGGGGCAGGGTGAAAGCATGGATGTGCTGAAAATTGCAGTGCTGGCAGTCAGCGGAGTACTGCTGGCGCTGATGTTAAAGCAGACAAAGCCGGAATACAGTGTACTGGTGAGCATGGCAGTCTGCATCTGTATCTTTTTATATTTAATGTCAAAGCTACAGACGGTGCTCGGGTATTTGCAGCAGATCGAGTCACAGGTGCCGATTGACGGGGTTTACCTGGATACGATTTTGAAAATGCTTGGGATTTCCTACATTACGCAGTTCGCGTCAGATCTTTGCAAGGATGCCGGCTACAGTGCCATAGCAAGCCAGATTGAGCTGTTTGCAAGAGTATCCATCTTGTTTCTAAGCTTTCCGGTACTGCTGGCGCTTGTAGATATGATTGGAGAGGTGCTGTGAAAGCAAAAAGGGCAGCAGTGTGGGCGGCAGCAGCGGCTGTCATCATTGCCGCGAGCGGGGATGCACCTGTGCGGATAGCAGCACAAGCAGCACAACAGGAAGCAACACAAACAACACAAGCAGCAGAAAAAACCGATACAATCAAAGAAACCGACACCATATCGGAACAGGAACCGTCAAATATCCAAAAAGAAGCAGGAGAGCTGCTTTCCGAACTGGGGCTTACGGAGATGGATACTTATTTACAGCAGGAGAAAATCGGACAGCTTACCTTTTCACAGCTCGTAGCAGAGCTGATGCAGCATGGGCTGTCATTGGAATTTGCTGCACTGGGAGAAACACTAAAGCAGGCTGTGCTGTCAGATTACGAGGAAAACCGAACCGTACTGATTCAGATATTAGTATTGGCAATCGCTTTTTCCATACTGCTGCAAATGACATCCTCCCTGCACAAAAGCTATATTTCCAACCTGGGCTTTCTGGGCGTGTATTTGGTGATTATGCTGCTGCTTCTGCGCCTGTTTTTGCTGCTGACAGGCATTGTGGATGGTTTCTTTGCAAAGATTGTAGAATTTATGTCCATCTTGCAGCCAGCATTTTGCATGAGCATGGTATTTTCCAGCGGGAGCATCAGTGCAGGGGCATATTACCAGCTTCTGCTGCTGATGATTTATCTGATTGACACAGTATTTGCAAAGCTGCTGCTGCCCGCCGTACAAGTCTATTTGGTCTTGCAGCTTGTCAACCATATGACAGAGGGGCGGTTTGTAAGGATCGCAGGGCTTTTGTCCGACAGCGTCCACTGGTGCGTTAAAATCGTAATGACAGCCCTAATCGGGCTAAATATCGTACAAGGAATATTAGCGCCTGGCATTGACGGGCTAAAACGCAGCACAGTTGCCGGCGCAGTACGCGCCATACCAGGCGCCGGGCAGATTATGAACTCGATGACGGAGATTCTCGCCGGTTCTGCAATGCTAATCAAAAACAGCGTCGGGGTGGCAGCGCTAATCGTGCTTATTTTGATCAGCTTTCTGCCGCTTGTAAAGACAGCGGTGTTTATGGTACTTTATCGTGCCTTAGCAGCGTTTATGGAACCAGTAGCGGACAAACGCTTTTGCGCAGCCGTATCCGCGCTCGGGCAGGCGGCGGCGCTTTATTTGAAGCTGATGTTTTATGCGGTGCTTTTATTTTTTCTGACGACGGCGATTATCTGTGCGGCTACTACGGTGCGTTTTTGAGAAAAGGACGCTGGAGGAAGGGGAGCGGGGCTTCCTTCCTGTTCCGATTCCAAAATGTAAGGAGCCCTAAGCATCCTGCATTTACGCTGTGGCACCGTCCGGGCGCGGCACCTAGTTCGCCCTGGCTAACGCCAGCAGCTAAAGGTGCCGCTTGGCTTCGCCCCTGTGGTATCGAGCAGGATACTAAGGGCTCCTAACATTTTTCCAACGTCACAGGAAGGAAGCCCCGCTCCCCTTCCTCCGGCTGGTTATCGCAAGCTCGAAATAATGCGGTTTGCACCCAGTCAAGCACTTCGTTCCATCAGAAATGCGAGTGCCATACAGTTTTTTGCAGTAATGCCGCAAAGAAACAAAAAGATGCCAGTAATACACCACACCCTGTACAACACAATGAGCTTTTTTTCGCAGAACTTGGAAAAGCCAGCCGGGAGAGGGGATGGGCACGCCCTGGCTGCGGCTTTGGAAGAAGGTTTAGAAGCACTTGGCATCCTGCTCGATAACCCAGGGGCGAA
>CAMUPC010000003.1 GCA_947090545.1 uncultured Eubacterium sp.
GCGGCGGTACTGGACGTACCCTCCATCCAGACAACATGGCAGCAGGCCCGGCTTCTTACGGCATGACTGACACGATGGGGCGTATGCATTCAGACGCACAGTTTGCTGGTTCTTCCTCTGTTCCGGCACACGTAGAGATGATGGGCTTGATCGGCATGGGCAACAATCCTATGGTTGGCGCTACAGTGGCTGTAGCGGTTTCTGTAGAGGAAGCAGCGAATGCTGGGAAGTTCTAACAAATAGTGTATTTATAAGGGTTTCCGTTGATGCAAGTTGTCAGCGGAAGTCCTTAATTTTGCACGTAATAGACATGAGGCAATAGACAAAAAAAGTACCATCCTGCAACCCCTCTCGTAATTCTCTGATAATGCCGGATGCACCTGTAGCGGAATCTAATACCCATTTGTCAGGCTTACCATTTCTGATACGTGGTTTTGTACTGGTTGGACGATTCATAAGATAGCCGCAGTGGGGACAGGCGCAGCTTTGTCTGATACATCATGTTTGCACTCTGGACACTTTAGTAGCGCCATTAGATTACTTCCTTTCTATAGACAGAGCCAAAGCCTTTAGATTGTTTCATCTGCATCACCTTCTTTTACCTTCAAATAGTTATTTCGTATTTCTCTTAAATATTTTTCTACTTACTTCCTACTACGGAAAAATAAGTTGGAAATGCCAAAAATCTTAAAAATCAAGATTGATATAGGCTTGAGAATATGTTAGACTGTATTCGTTTCAAATCAATGTGTCAGACATAGAGAAAGAAGTGATTTGTATGTGTATCAACACCAAAAAAAGAAACAAAGCATTTCTCCATGCAAAGCCAGTAAATTGCGACAGTTGCATGGAGTAAAAGGGAGTCGCAAAATAAAAATGCTGGCTTTGCAACTTGACTATTATATCAAGGAGGAAGCCCGCATGAAATATCTTAATGCACAAGTTATTCTTCCAGACGCATTGGTAAAGGAATTGCAAACTTATGTTCAAGGAGAATATATCTATGTTCCTGTCGAACAGAAGCAACAAAAGCGTTGGGGAGAAGTTTCCGGCTATCGGCAAGAACTAAAGCAACGCAATCAGCAGATAAAAGAGGAGTATCAAAACGGTATTTCTATGGAGTGTCTATCTGAAAAATATTGCTTATCTGTATATGCTGTCCGGAAAATCATATATCAAAAGTAACCGTAAGGGGCTGCCAAGTTGCAGCCTCTTATTTTATACAAATTGTTTCGGTATTGTACGGTGTATAGAATATTTCTATGAATGGCGGTAAGATAAGAGCGAAGTATATAAATATTTTGTGAAAGGCGGCTATTATGTGTACAAGATTTGTTTATCGTGGAAATGACATGATAACAGGCTTTAATTTTGATATTGACCTTTCTGTATGGAAGCATAAAGTGATTGAAGAACGAGAACGCTTCTATATCGGGATTTTGCGACCAGACGGGGTATATCATTCTTATCATGGAGTGAATCAAAATGGGAATGTCGGAACGCTGTTATATGTGCATGGCAATCCTGCCGGAGAATATCAAAAAGGCAGAGAATTTATAACGATTGCAGATTTAACAGAACAGTTTATTAAAGCGCAAATTTCCTTTGATGATGTTCTTCAAATTGCCAAGTCAAAGAAAATTGTTTATGCGCCAGATGCGACTATGCAGGCGATGTTGTCCGATGTTCAAGGGCGTACATTAGTAATTGAACCGGGAATTGGGTATCGGGAAGAACAAAGTAAATATTCCTTGATAACAAACTATTCCTTGATGAAGCCAGAAAGCACGAAAGATTTTATTGTGTCCGGCGATGATAGATACGAACGGGCATTGCCATTGTTGGATAATTGCAAAAATAAGTTTTCTCTTTCCAACGCATTTGAATTGCTTTATGCTGTCCGTCAAGAAGGCGAATGGGCGACCAGAGTTTCTTTTGTTTATTCAGCAAATAAACAAACAGTATATTATATAGAAAATAACAACTTTGAACATATCAGAAAATTCAAATTTTTGCCGGCATAACAAGAAAGGAATCATCATGCCACAGAAGATTTATCCTCGTTCAAAAGACAGGGAAACAATTTATTTAAAAAGCGTTATTAGCAACCCCAATATCTAGTTGGCGATTATACAATATATAATGATTTTGTCAGAGAACCAAGAGAATTTGAAAAGAATAATGTTTTGTATCAATACCCAATCAATCAAGATAAGCTGATAATTGGTAAGTTTTGTTCTATTGCCTGCGGAGCAAAGTTTATATTTAACAGTGCAAATCACAGTTTATCTTCTCTATCCACCTATCCATTTCCCATATTTTTCGAGGAATGGAATTTAGATGTAAAAGATATTAAAAATGCGTGGGAGAACAAAGGTGATATAATTATCGGAAATGATGTTTGGGTTGGTTATGAAGCGGTCATTTTAGCAGGTGTTACGATTGGAGATGGTGCTGTTATCGGAACACGAGCTGTTGTTACAAAAGACATTCCCCCATATACAATCGTTGGCGGTGTTCCGGCAAAGCCTATAAGAAAGCGTTTTACCCAAGAAACGATTGATTTGCTGCTTAAAATAAAATGGTGGAATTGGCCTGAAGAACATATCCGACAGCATATAACCGAGATACAGTCAGGAAAAATCGAATATTTGCGTTAAATTGCCGCACGACAGAAAAGAAAAACAGGGAGAGCCGGAAGCGGTAGACATAGTATTGCGGCACTATACCGGACGTATCAAGTACCTGTCTACCTATCAGGGGCATATCAACGACGATATACAGGACAGATTAAAGTAAAAACTGGTGGAAGCTATAGGGTAAACTTTGCGCTTCGCGCCCTTGACAGCTTTTTTTGTCTTTGCTGATAGGCAGTCAAGAGGACGAAATCAGTAAACTGCTTTCGACCTCAATTTATTATGGGGATTGTTACGCAGTAGGGACTATTTTGTCCTTGATTTATGCGGCTTTGCGGGCATTGAAACGACAGGGTAAGGGTTTTATATGTCTGCCCTCAAAAACGGCGTTCTATTGCGTAACGTAACTACTGGTATAAAATAGGAACTAGCTATGTCTATAATGAAACAAGTGAAAGGCATTAAAATGCGGTATTTTTGTGTCTGGAGTTGAGGGATAGAATACAGACAGTGGAAGATGTATTTTATAAAAACAACAGTCAGAAATATTGACAGAACCAAATGGAAAGCATATATTATTATTACCGATATATATACATTCGCAGATGTGAAAAAATGTATGTACAAGTTCAAAGGCGCTGGATATTACGAGGGAGGAAAAGCATGGAAAAGATTCTGTAAGTATCGTGATTCACGATGATGGAGACATGGAGCCATATAATTTGAGGGAATTGTCTCATAGTGAAGCCCATAGAAAGAGGTCAGAGGTGATTTGCCTGCATGGGCAAAGAGCAAGACGATTATTACGAAAAACAAAATGGGAGAATATTATGGGAGTTTATAGCCATAAATAAATAATAAAAGAAAGGTAAGGTGGTGTTCATGGAAAAAATTCTTGATGTTGCTCAATATATTTATGATGAATACAAGCGGCAGTCGGGAGAAAACATCGATGAAATGAAGCTGCATAAACTGCTTTATTTTACGCAGCGGGAAAGCCTTGCAATTACAAATGAGCCATTATTTTTGGAAAATTTTGAAGGCTGGAAATATGGACCTGTGTCGAAAGAAGTGCGCGCACATTATGCGGATGATGGTATGCATTATGAAGATAAAAAGCCTCTTTCTGCTGAAGGGGCATATATTACAAAAAATGTAATACTCCAGTATGGCGCTTTAGCCTCATGGAAATTGAGTCAGCTTTCCCATAATGAGTTATCCTGGAAAAAATCCCGCAGGGGGTTTGCAGAAGAGGAAAACGGGAATGTATTGCTTTTAATTGATGATATCAGAACGGATGCGAAAAAGGTCAGGCCGTATGATGCAGTGTATGATATGTATTATGATGAATTTGAGGATGCAGAGGTGACCCAATGATAGGAAAGATGTATTGGGCTACTTTCAAATTTTATGATATTTCAAAACATAGAATGGCATTTAAAAAGCGTCCAGTGCTTATTATAGGAGAAGCTGACCAGAAAGATTATGTTATACTACCTGTTTCAAGGGTTACTAAGAAAGAACATCTGGATCTGAACTATGATTTTGAAATGCAAAGCAAGGATTACCCTTCATTATCGTTAAAAGCAACATCTTATGTACGCACTCATAAGCAGGCTGTTGTGAATAATGGGGATCTTGCAGATTGCATTGCCGATTTTAAGGAGGAATACCCAGACGCATACATATCAGTAATAGCTTTAGTGGAAGAGTATCAAAAGGAATTAATTAACAGGGCGCTTTAATATTGAAAATGCCTAAAATAGTTGTAAGAAGCGTTGAGGCATGATAACATTTGGTGATTAACTGGTTTAACACCTGGTCCCAGTTCTTGTATCGCTGGTCCCATTTTTTTACTACATTTTCACTGGCCAGATACAGCATCTTTTCTAATGCAATGTCACTTGGGAAAACACTTTTTGTCACTTTCCTGTACTGTCGGTTCAGCCCTTCAATAATGTTTGTCGTGTACATGATCCTCCTGATATCATCCGAGAATTGGAAAAAGGAACTTATGCCATCCCAGTTGTTCCGCTGTAATTATTTGGTGCTTCTGGAATTGGTATAGGAAGATTATTTTCTATCTTTATTTCAATATATCCTTCCAATGCTTCATTAAGGCTTTCATATAATCCTTCAAGTGTATCACTGGTACTTTGGCATCCGTCAAGTTCCAAAATTCTGCCATAGAAATAGTGTCCGCTTTCATCATTTATTTCCTGCACTAATCTTGTATAGGGCAATCTCGTATAATCCGTAACTTCCATGCTTTCATGCTCCTTTCCGCTTGCTATAATATGCCAGGATAAGGGGATTATTCCCTATTCAGATAATGCTTATGGCTTCCTTTTTGTCTTGCTGGAATATAGCCGTATGCTGCTAAAACTTTGTCTATTTCTTCTGTCCGCATTCCATTTGGCTGCTGCTTCATTTTTTCAATCAGCTTTTTTACGTTTGGCACTGGGATTATCTCCTTTTCTATATTATAGTATTATATATAGTACTATATGTCAATGTCAAAATAAAGTATTGTTTCTATGTCTATTGAGCATCAAAAGTTATTAACAACAAAGAAATTTATTGAAGCAAAGAAGCAGATACAGAAGCATAGCAGGGATTTTAATGGTGCATTGTCAGATGCAGATTGCATGAAGCTGATAGGGCTTGCAAGAAATACATTCTATAAATATAAGAGAGGCTCGTTTACGCTGATTTGCCGCTTTTTGCAGAGCCTGCTTTCCATACCAGATTTCTTTATAAGCTGACGGACAAGAGGAGCTTTCAGGCAGCGAAGATGGGGATGGGCGACACCTTGCATTGATGTTACATCGAAAGCCCTATATCCCAAAGGGATAACTGCCTGGCTGCGTTTTTTTCTTCAAAGGTATGCAGATATTGGAAGATCTGTTCATTGTTGTGGACAATGCCGGCTTTCTGGCATGTTTGTTCAAACAATCGCATCAAATCCTGATGGTTCGGGCTTTCGATCCAATACTGATTTTTGTATGTCTGCATATAGGTTTCTTTTAAGTGCGGAAACAGGCGGTCGAGCTGCGCATAAAAATACTCCCTGTTTCCGTCGCGAAGCGTAAGCCCCATCCCGAAGCAAAGAATGCCATAGACATTTGCTTCGATGCACAGTTCTAAAATACCGGAAAGATTGTCTCTTGTATCGTTTACAAAAGGCAGGATCGGCGTCAGCCATACAATGGTA
Organism: uncultured Eubacterium sp.; assembly: GCA_947090545.1. Lineage (GTDB taxonomy): Bacteria > Bacillota > Clostridia > Lachnospirales > Lachnospiraceae > Eubacterium_J. The sequence continues at coordinate 5,851 of CAMUPC010000003.1, forward strand.
GGGATTCCTGCATCCCGCAGTTGCTTGAGCACTTCAAAGCGCCGCTTTGTCGTACTGACATTCGGTTCAATGTTCCGGCACATGCCTTCATCATACGTCGTCAGCGTCATCTGCACGACGCATTTTGTCTTTTCATTTATTTTTTGCAGCAGCGGCAGATCCCGCAAAATACGGTCTGATTTTGTAATGATAGTAACGCCGAATCCGTACTGTCCGATCAGCTCCAGCGCTTTTTTCATATGGCAAAGCTCCAGTTCCAAAGGAATATACGGGTCAGTCATAGAGCCTGTACCGATCATGCATTTTTTGCGTTTACGCTGTAACGCTGTCTCCAGAAGAGAAACGGCGTTTTCTTTAACCTCGATATCTTCAAAATCGTGTTTCATCTGGTAGCACTTGCTCCTGGAATCGCAGTAAATACAGCCGTGGGAGCAGCCGCGGTATAGGTTCATGCCGTTGTTGGATGATAAGATTCCTTTTGCTGTTACAAAGTGCATTTGTCTGATCCTCACTGTTTTCAATGATTTTTTTGCTGCTGCTATAGTTCTATTATAACGCAAACGTTTTCCGGTTGGAATAGAATTTTTGTTTGGATTTGATAAATAAGCAGAAATTAAGGAAATGCTTGATCAGTTTTGGAGGAGATAAGGAAAGTAAAATAATGCTAAAACGCAACTTTTCATAATAATTTGTTATCTTTAAGTATTCTATACCAATTCGTATTTTTTTGCAATATAAATGAAAAAATTGTAAAAAATTACCTGAATCTTGTTTGGATCAGGCTTTGTTTTTATTAAAATAAACGAAAAAAACAACAGCAAAAGGAACATTCAGATCAATGTCAATCATTTAGGGATGTGAGGGAAATAAACTGTGATTTGCAGCGGAAAATTTGCAAACGTACGGTTTTCCTTAGTTTATGCTGTTTTTAGGAGATCGAATGACATATGAAAAGCATAACATTTTATTATGAAATGTTATGCTTTTCGTGTACAGCCGTATGGCAGTCAGAGCATTGCCGTATGGGAAACACTGCGGAAAGGAGCAGATGGATGAAAGAACTGGATTACGGCAGAATGGGAATGCGTATCCGGCAGGTGCGCAAAGCAAGAGGATGGTCGCAGGAAGAACTTGCAAAAAGGTGCGGAATTAGTATGTCATTTTTAGGGCATATCGAACGCGGGACAAGGATTATGAGCTTAGAGACGTTTGTAAATATATGCGGAGCGTTGGATGCTGGCGCAGATGAGATTCTTTGGGGTGTGGCAATTGCATCAGATACCATTCTGCATCTGTGGAAGCCGTCGGATCAGGTAGTGAAACAGGATGCGAAAACGGCAGGCAAAAAAGACGCGGACAGCTATTCCATGTATGTAAAGATCATGAAGTCCGTAGCTGAGATTATGAACGAAGCACAGGATGTGAACGCAGGATCATAGATGGTAAGTGAAAGGAATGAGGATAGCTTGGTACAAAGGGGCGCGAAGAAGCGGGTGCTTCTGCTTGCTTCAGTAGCTTCTATGATTGACCAGTTTCATATGCCAGGTATTTCGCTGCTGCTGGAGATGGGACTGGAAGTGCATGTAGCATGTAATTTTAAGGAAGGCAATACGTGTGATAAGAAGCGTTTGGAAAAATTAAAAGAACGGCTGACAACTATGCAGGCTAGGTGGCATCAGTGGGACTGCCCAAGAGATCTGCGCCTGTTTGCTCTGCAAAACCTGGCTGTGCCAAGTGCGGCAAGCTGTGCCAGGGCATATCGGCAGCTTTTAAAATGGTTCAGGCAGTATTCGTATGCGTGGATACACTGTCAGTCTCCGGTTGGCGGCGTGCTGGCAAGGCTGGCTGCAAAACGGTGCGGTATCCGGGTGATGTATACCGCGCATGGGTTTCATTTTTATCAAGGAGCGCCTTTGAAAAACTGGCTGCTGTACTATCCGGTGGAGAAGCTTCTTGCATACTGGACGGATATGCTGATTACGGTAAACCAGGAAGATTATTGTTTTGCGAAAAGAAATCTGCGGGCGGGGAATGTTTATAGTATCCCAGGTGTGGGCATTGCAGTTGAACGTTTTCAGAGACAGCCGATGGATGGACAATTAGCATTCGGAAAAGAAACGTGCCCTGAATGCTGCGGGACTGATCATTTTTTTGACTGCCGCAGGAAGTACCGGATTCCGCAGGATAGTTTTCTGCTGCTGTCAGTTGGAGAGCTGAGCAGGCGAAAAAACCATCAGGCTGTGATTGAAGCGCTTTCAAAGCTTTCCAGAAAAGATATCTATTATATCATCTGCGGGCAGGGAGCGTTAAAGGAGAAGCTGGTGAAACAGGCAAAAGAACTTGGCGTGGAAAAAAGGGTGAGGTTTGTCGGTTATCAGGAAGATACCGTACCCTTTTATCACGCGGCAGACCTGTTTGTTTTTCCGTCATTACAGGAAGGAATGCCGGTTGCGCTTATGGAGGCGATGGCTGCTGGGCTTGCCTGTGTAGTGTCGGATATCCGGGGAAACAGAGAGCTGATTGATACTGGCGGAGGAATACGGTTTTCTATAAAAAAGAAGGAGCAGCTTTGCACAGCATTGGAGGCAATGCTTTCCAATCACGAATTTAGGAGCTTATGCGGCAGAAGGAACCAAAACAAGATCAAAAGCTATGGGCAGCAGGTGGTACAGGAGCGGATGAGGGAACTATATCGAAGAATGAACGAAAAGCAGCCGCAAAGAAAAAAATTGACAAAACCATAGAAAATCGAGGAAAAGCAGTGAATCAAACACCGAAAATCTCTGTACTGATGGGAATTTATAATGAAAAAAGAAAGAATGCAAAGGCGGCAATCGATTCCGTGTTAAAGCAGACGTTTACGGATTTTGAGTTTTTGATCTGTGACGATGGATCTGATCCGGCATTTTATGAATGGCTGAAAAAATACTGCAAAAAAGACAAAAGAATCCGTCTTATACGCCAAAGAGAAAACAAAGGGCTGGCGGCCGCGCTGAACCGATGTTTTGTTTATGCGTCAGGGAATTTGATTGCCCGTATGGATGCAGATGATATTTGTGTGCGTACGCGGTTTGAGAAGCAGGAGGCATTTTTGCGCAAGCACTCAGAATATGCAATGGTGGGCTGCAATGTTTATCTGGTCGCGGGCAGTAAGGTCTGGGGTGAGCGCAGGATGGAAGAAGTGCCCAAGGAGAGCTCGTTTTTAAAAACATCTGCATTTGTCCATCCGGCGGTGATGATTCGGCGGGAGGTGATGAAAACACTGTCAGGATATCGGGAGCAGAAGCGGTTTTTGCGTGTAGAGGATTATGATTTTTTTATGAGGATGTATGCGGCAGGGTACCGGGGCTACAACCTACAGGAGCCGCTGCTGTTCTACCGGGAGGAAGCTGTGGCAAAGCAAACATATCGTTGCAGGGTAAATGAATGCCTGGTGCGCCTGCATGGTTTTTGGAACATGGGGATATTAAGAGGAAACCTGCGGTATGTGGGAAAGCCGTTAGCGGTAGGATTGCTGCCGGATTGGGTGATTCGGGAGGTTCATGTGAAAAGATATGCGATTCATAGGAAAATGGGAAAACAAGGGGATGATGCAAAATGATCGGAAGGCTGGAAAGGCTGTACAGTTTCAGGCATTTGTTAAAACAGTTGGTCGTTAAGGATATCAAATTAAAATACAGGCGAAGCTTTTTAGGGTATGTTTGGAGTGTGCTGAATCCGCTGTTGGTTATGTTTGTGATGCTGCTTGTATTTTCACATATGTTCCGTTCGGATATTGAGAATTTTCCGGCTTATCTGATTATTGGGCAGACGTTGTTTAACTTTATGTCAGAGGCTACAAACCAGGCAATATTTTCCATTACGGGAAATGCGGCGCTGCTGAAAAAAGTGTATGTGCCAAAATATATTTTTACTTTATCCAAAGTAACCAGCTCGCTTGTCAATCTGCTGTTTGCGATGGGAGCAATGGTGATTGTCCTGGTGGCAAGCAAGGTGCCGTTTTCGATATCGGCTTTGTTTGTGCCAGTTGTTTTGGCTGAGCTGTATTTGTTTTCGCTTGGGTTTGGTTTGTTTTTAGCACAGGGTGCGGTATTTTTCAGGGATATTCAGTATATTTATTCGGTACTGCTTACGGCGTGGACCTATCTGACACCGTTGTTTTACCCGATGAGCCTGCTGCCGGAGGCAATGCAGAAGGGAATCAGGCTGTGTAACCCGATGTATCACTATGTTACACAGTTTCGGGAGGCTGTCATGTACCAGCGCCTGCCGGGATGGGATTCTGTAGCATACGGGTTTGCATTGGCGCTTTTGTTTCTTGGTATTGGGACATGGTCATTTTTGAAGTCTCAGGATCGGTTTATTTTGTATTTATAAGAGTTTTTAAGCTGTGAGCAGGAGGAGTTATGGGCAGCGGCAGAGTCGTGATTGAGTTGACAGATGCAGCGGTGCGGTTTAATATTGCCGCGCAGCAGGTGAACAATTTAAAAGAATATGTCATTAAGCTTGTAAAAAGGGAGCTGATGTTCCAGGAATTTTTCGCATTAAAAGGCGTCAGCTTCCAGGTAAGGGAAGGGGAGGCATGGGGGATTATCGGTACGAACGGTTCTGGAAAATCCACGCTGTTAAAGCTGATCTGCGGTATTTTAAAGCCGTACAGAGGAAACGTATTTGTGCAGGGGACATTAGCGCCGCTTATTGAGCTGGGGGCAGGTTTTGACGGAGAACTGACAGCAAGGGAAAATATCTTTTTAAACGGGGCGCTGCTTGGGCATTCGGAGGAATTTATGAAGGAACATTTTTCCCAGATCGTGGATTTTGCAGAGCTTTGGGATTTTATGGATATGCCGATTAAAAATTATTCGTCGGGAATGTCCGCAAGGCTTGGATTTGCGGTGGCAACGGTCGTGCAGCCGGATATTTTGATCTGCGATGAAGTGCTTTCCGTTGGGGATTTCCGGTTTCAGGAAAAATGTGAAAAACGGATGCAGCAGATGCTGCGGTCAGGAACGACGCTTTTGTATGTATCACATACAATGCAGTCGGTCAAGAAGCTGTGCAGCCACGCATTGTGGCTGGAAAAGGGGAGTGTTGTGATGGCTGGCAGTACGGAAGAAGTGTGTGCAAAATATATCGGACAATAGAACAGAAAAGAAACAGGAGTGCGAAAGCATGGAATTTGATTTTGAAAGGCAGCCGGGAAAGCAAAAAAATACCAGCAGAATCAGGAAGCAGCCAGCAAGTGAAATATGGATGACGGTTATTACGCCTTATTACAATGCAGGAAAATATTTTGAGCAGACGTTTTGGTCGGTTATCAGCCAGACATTTCCGTGGTTTGAGTGGCTGATTGTAGACGACGGGAGCGACCGTGAAGAGGATATCGCTGTTTTAGAGCGTTTTGCGGCTATGGACGCGCGGATACGGGTGATTCGGCAGAAGAACAGCGGGCTTGCCGCGGCGCGCAATACGGGGTTTTTCCATGCGGCGGCAGAGATTGTTGTACCGCTGGATGCGGATGACCTGCTTGCGCCGCAGTACCTGGAATATACGTTTTTCGGGCTGTATTTTCACAAAGACGCGGCATGGTGCTATACGGATACGGTTGGATTCGGGCAGCAGCAGTATTTGTGGCGGTATCCGTGGAATACAAGGAAAGAGAAAAAGAACAATTTTCTTACAGCAACGGCAGCAATACGCAGGCAGGCGTTTCAGGCAGTGGGAGGCTATCCATGCCGGAGGGGGCATTATTTTGAGGATTGGTGCTTTTGGCTGGCGCTTTTGGCAAAGCGGCAGTATCCGGTGCATGTAAAGGGGTTTTTGTTCTGGTACAGAAGGCGGCGGGATGGTATGCTTTCGGGCATTTATGCACAGACACATCAGGAAAGGATCAGCAAGCGGATGGTTCTGTGGGCTGCTAAAAAAGCAGACGGAACCGTACGTGCCGTGGAATATCCTGTGCAGAAAAGCATGGAGCCATATTATAAGATGCGGGCAATTCAAATGTGCCAGGAATCTAAGGAATGGGACGGCTGCCAAATTTGCCGGGATGAAACAAAAATACGGATTTTAATGCTGCTGCCGTGGCTTGTGATGGGAGGGGCCGACCGGTTGAATCTGGAGCTGGTATCAGGATTAGACAAAGAGCGTTTTTCATGCAGCATCCTTACAACCGTTCCCTCGGAGCATGAATGGCAGCATTATTTTGAGGAGCATACAGATGAAATTTTTCATCTGCCGGATTTTTTAGACCCGGCGCATTATGCGGAATATGTAAGCTATTATATCAGGACACGAAAGATCCAGGTATTGTTTGTATCCAATTCTTATCGGGGATATTATATGCTGCCGTTTTTGCGAAAACAGTTTCCGAAGCTTTGCATCATTGATTATGTCCATATGGAAGAATGGTATTGGAGAGCCGGAGGTTTTGCAAGGCTGTCCGGGATCTTTGCGGGTATTTTGGACAAGACTTATGTATGCAGCAGTGCGGCAAAAAGGGTACTTGTAAGCCATTTTGAAAGAGAGCCGGAAAGTGTGGAAGTATGTTATATCGGCGTAGATGAAAAACGGTTTGATCCGGCAAAGGTAAAAAAAGGGATGCTTTATCAAAAGCTTGGCATATCAAAAAAGCGTCCGATCATTTTATTTCCATGCAGAATCTGTGCACAGAAGCGCCCATTTCTTATGCTGGAGATTGCAGAACATGTCTGCCGCAGGATACCGGAGGCAGTATTTGTTGTCGCAGGAGAGGGGCCGCAGCGTGCGGAACTGGAGCGGGAAATTAAAAAAAGAAGGATGGGGCGGCAGGTGTATTGTATCGGTCAGTCCGCGCATTTGGAGGAGTGTTACCAGGATGCAGGCGTTACACTGATCTGCTCGCTCAGAGAAGGGCTTTCGCTTACGGCGTATGAGTCATGCGCAATGGGGACGCCTGTAGTCAGCAGTGATGTGGGCGGGCAGTCTGACCTGATTGATGCGTCATGCGGGATTCTGGTTCCGATGTGCCAGGAGGAGGCGAGGGATTTTGATCACCGTAAGTATGAGAAACAAGAAGTGCTTGGGTATGTCAAAGCGATTGAAAAGCTGCTGCGGCATCAGGCATATTACAAAAGGTGCAGTGAAAATTGCAGGAAGAAGATTGAGGAGGGATTTACCATACGGATGATGCTGGAGTATATGGAGCGGGAGCTGGTATGGCTGGTGCGGGATGATGGAATGGCAAAACGGCGTGAAAAACGGTGTGAAAGGCTGCGGCAGCTTGGAGGCCTGGCGGAGGAGATTTACCGGGTGCAGATGACAGAAGAAGAGCGGGGAAGCGGAGGAGCTGCTGCGATGGAGATTTTGGGGAAGGTTTGCGAAAGATGGATGCCGGTTGGGAGCAGGAGGAGAGAGGCGGCGGTGCGGGTGTATGGGAAGCTAAAGAGATGAGTAGTGTTTGTGGTACAAAAGATTAATGGGGAGTAGAGTATGGATTTTGATTTTTCAAAGGAACCAGGAAGATATGCAAAAAAAAGAGAATATGATTCTGCTAGTGTGGCACTGATTTCTATTGTAACCCCTTTTTATAATGCAGGGCAATATTTTCAACAGACATTTTATTCTGTCATCAATCAGACGTTTCCATGGTTTGAATGGGTGATCGTAGATGATGGATCAACACAAGAAAAAGATATTGAGCTGCTGCATATGCTGGCTGAGCAGGATGAAAGGATCAAGGTGATTACACAACAAAACGGAGGACTTGCCTATGCAAGAAATACGGGTATACAGAATACTTCTACAGAGATTTTTATTCCACTAGATGCGGATGACCTGATATCGCCACAGTATATTGAATATTTATATTTTGGATTATTGTTTCATCAGGAAGCAGCATGGTGTTATTCTTCGAGTGTGGGATTTGGCGGACAGGAATATTTGTGGAAAAAACCATGGGATGCAGAACGAATGAAAACAGAGAATATGCTGGTTGCAACAGCAGCAATCCGAAAAAAAGATTGAGCAGAGATCGGAGGTTACAAAACAGAGCGGTACGCTTACAATGAGGACTGGAGATTTTGGCTGGAAATGATGTCAAATCATAAGATACCAGTGAGGACAGGGGGATATTTGTTTTGGTACCGTAGAACTGGCAGCAGTATGCTGAGTGGGATTACACAAGATTCAGAAAAGAAAAAATTTAACGATAAAATTATACGAGCTGCCGCAAGGAATGCAGATGAGACAATTAAAGCAATCGAGTATCCAAAGGAAAAAACACACAATCCTTATTATGAACCCGTACCTTTTTGCTTGGGAGAAGCATATAAAATAAAACAGGTATGCAAAAAAATACGAATTTTAATGATGATTCCTTGGATGGTCACTGGCGGAGCTGATAAATTCAATCTGGAATTTGTATCAGGACTGAATAAAGAAAAATATGAAATAGGAATTCTAACAACGGTGGCGTCTGATAATGAATGGCATCAAAGATTTGAAGAATATACGGATGAGATTTTTCATTTGCCCGATTTTTTGGATGCAGCTCATTATGCTGAATTTGTTAGTCATTATATCAGTTCCAGAGAAGTTGACATTGTATTTTTATCTAATTCTTATTGTGGGTACTATATGCTTCCGTGGCTGAGAAAGCATTTTCCTAAATTATTTATTATTGATTATGTACATATGGAAGAATGGTATTGGAAAGCTGGGGGATATGCAAGGATTTCAGGGATGATGGGAGGGTTTTTGGATAAATCTTATGTATGCAATAGTGCTACCAGAGATGTTATGATACATAAGTTTGATAGGGATGCAGGAAGTGTAAAAACGATGTATATAGGAGTGGATGTGGAGAAATATGAGAGAAGTCAAGTGAAATCGGGAGGACTTTATCAGAAGTTTCATATCCAGGAAGACAAGGAAATTGTATTGTTTCCATGTCGTATGCATCCGCAGAAAAGGCCATTTCTAATGCTTGATATTGCACAAAAAGTTTGTAGTAAGAAGGAAAACGTATTGTTTGTAGCTGTTGGGGATGGAGTACAGCTTGGAGAGCTAAAAGCAGCAATTCAGGATAGGAATCTTGAACAGTTTGTTATTTGCACAGGGCGCAGCGACAATATGAGAGAATTTTATAAAGATGCAAAACTAACATTGATTTGTTCACTGAAAGAAGGGCTGGCTTTAACTGCTTATGAATCGTGTGCTATGGGAGTGCCTGTAATCAGCAGTGATGTCGGAGGGCAGAAGGATTTAATCGATTGTTCTGTTGGAAGATTAATAAAAACATGCCAAGATGAAAAAGATGGGATTGATAACAAAAAGTATGATTCAAAAGAAGTTGAGGAATTTACAGATGCAATTTTACTGTTTTTAGAAGATGCGCGGTTATATAAGGAATGCAGCAAAAATTGTAGAAAGAGGGTGGAAAAAAATTTTTCAACGAAGACGATGTGCCGGAATATGGAAAAAGAAATGGAGGAGCTGGTTTTAAATGTGAAGATTGCAAAGCAGCATGAGAAAATGACACAAATGCTTTGGAAGCAGCAAAAATATGCAGAAGAATTTTATATATCCTATATGGTTATGGAGGAACGGGAAAAAGAATGCGAAGAAGTATGGAATGCAAGATGTTATTTTGAGAGTAAATTTCTACAGTTAGAGAATAAAAGACGAATCAAAAGGTTTGATAAATATGCCTTGTTTCGATGTATAAAAAAGTATGTTTGCAAAATGTTTATAAAGTTGAAGAATCGAAAAAGTATGCGGTTATACAGATAAAAATATTACCTGAAAAATGCGTGAGTTAAATTTTCGTAATATTGAGGAAGGAAAAATGAAATTTGGATTAATGATTGTAAATAGTACAGATAATATAGGTGACGATATTCAGTCATATGCTGCTTCGAGATTTCTTCCTGAAATCAGTTTTTATATAGATAGAGAAAAGTTGGATGCATTTTGTGGCAGCCAGAATGGGAATCAGGTAGCGGTTATTATGAATGCCTGGTATATGTATCATAAATTTCACTGGCCGCCGTCACCCTATATTTATCCGCTTTTTATTTCTATGCATATATCTGAAAATGATTATTATGGGATAGGAACAAGATTTTTGGATGGATTGGGTGGAACATTTTTGCGTCAATATGAACCCATCGGAGCAAGAGACTATGCGACTCAGAACATACTGGAGACAAAAGGAATAAAGTCTTATCTATCAGGATGCCTTACACTTACTTTGGATAAATTTGAGGATGTATCAAAATCGAATATTGTTTATTTGGTAGATCTTGAAGAAAAAGATAAACGAAGATTAAAAGAACAATTTCCAGATGAAAAATTTGAAGAAGTTACACACGCTGTCAGTTATATAGGTGTTGGATATAAGGAACGAATGCTTAAAGTAGAGGAGCTTTTGAAAAAATACCAGGGAGCAAAATGCGTGATAACATCCAGGCTGCATTGTGCTTTGCCATGTCTTGCTTTGGAGACACCTGTATTGTTAGTTTATAAGGATGAATATAAACACAGGATGGAGATGTATGTGCAGTATCTGCATGTTACCACATCACAGAATATAGAAGATGATAGGATTGGATTTGATCTAAAAAACCCTCCTGCAAATAAAGCGTATTATAAGTCCATTCGAGATAACCTGAAAAAGACATGTATGGATTTTGTTCTGAGGAGCCAGCAGAAGGACAGAAAGTGTGAACAGCAAGATTTTTATGAGATAAGGAACTGGCAGGATGATCTGGTAAATGGCGCAGAATTAAAGTTTAGGAATCAGATAGAAGAATTTAAGTGCTGGTGTGATCGTCTTGAGGAGGCGAAAGAATGGAATGAAAATCGATACATAGAATTGAAAAAAGAATATGATAGTCTGCATCATTGGTGTGAAAGTTTAGAGAAGGCAAAAGAATGGAACGAGAGCCAGTATTTGGATCTGAAAAAAGAAAATGAGAAGCTAAGTGTGTGGTGTGATGATCTAAAACAAGCGAACGAGTGGAATGAAAACCGATATTTGAGTATAAGAAAAGAATATGAAGAATTGGGTGTTTGGTGTGACAGTTTAGAACGTGCGAAGAGGTGGAATAAAAACCAGTATCTGAATCTGAAAAAAGAGTACGAAGAGCTGGAAAACTGGTGCAGGGAATTACAAAAGGGAAAGGTATGGATTTTAAATAAGTTGAGACAGATAAAAAGGAAGAGCTAAGTATGAAGTATATTGTATTTGGAAACATAGATTGTAATACAAGTGCAGTGTTACATAATATACCATATAAGATAGAATATGTTGTTACAAACAGTAATGGCTGCGAAGGGTGTGGAACTCAGCAGCTTAGAAAGTTTATTCCTGATACAATACATTATATTGGAGTGGACTATATAGGTAGGGGGAATGATACATTAACAGCAGATTTTAATAATATGCAGTTTCCGAGCCAGCAGGCAGATACGGTATTTTGTTCAGGCTGCCTTGAGTATATTGAAAATGCAGATTGGTTTATCGAACGTATGTGCAAGTGTGAAAGTAACGAAATTATTGTTTCTTATTGTTGCTTGGAATATTGTATGGATATTCAGCAAAGAAGAAGATGTGGATGGAAAAATCATATGACAATCAGACAAATTATTGCAAAGTTTGCTCAATATGGTTTTACATTGGAATATACCGAAAAATCTATTGGACTTAATTTGATTTTTAAGTTTGTAAAAAGTAAGGGGGGGGGGAGAGGCTAATTATGTCGAATAGTTATTTTTTCTATGCTTTGAAAATTAGGAGATGTATCTATGCAGAAGCATCAAAATAATAAATTTATTTTTTATCTGGCTGGATTTAATTTACTTGTTTGTTTTTTTGTGATGAGTTTCTTTGTATTACAAAGACATTTTTCCATAGATGATTATTGGTTGTATCATCATCAAAGCAGTAGTGCGTTGAGTGATATTTCAAGTAATTTGCGGATTGTATCGGGCTGTTTATATTTTTTACTGGACAAAGCAGGAATTAATACTGTGAGTAATCAGATCGTATTTGGAGTATTTCTGATTGGTGCTTTTGCATGGGTAGCTACCTATCTGTCCTTAGAGGTGGCTGACAGTATGGATATACAAGGCGGAAATAAAAAGTTGTTGCTGCTGAATGCAGGAACACTTGTAATGCTGCTGAATTCGTCATTAGGCGAGTATTTGTATTTTTCAGGAGTATATTTGCAATGGGCAATATCGTTGATCGGAATGGCGATTGCAGCAGTCTATATTGGAAAAAAGGAAAATTGTACCCGAAACTGGATACAAGGAGTAGCAGCATTGGTTATCACAGCAGGCAGTTATCAAATTTTTATGGCACAGTATGTGTATTTAGTAATGTTTTTTATATTTGTAAAAGATAAAGGATGTGCTAGTATTCGATCCGTCTGGAAGTCGATAAGAGCGGCGGGAGCAGCATTTATAGCAGTTTTTTTCAATTACATGTGCGTTCAGGCGTTGGTAAAGGTTGGGGTCGTTGATCACAAAAGCAGAATGCAATTTAATTTTTCAGAATTACCGGAGCTTTTATTTGGAATTGTACAAGCACAAAAAGCAATATGGGTGGAAGGGATGGGGGTGTATCCTGAATATTCTTTGTGCCTGTCATTGTTTTTTATGCTGGGAGTCTTAAGTGTAATGCTCTATAGAAGAAAAGTTAAGATAGGAACGTATATTTTTGCGGGAATGGTGTTGATTTCAGGACAGTGTGTTATGTGGGCTGCAACTGTTTTACAGGGGCATATTAGTATTTTGCTTCGGATGGTATCTCCTGTATTTTGTGTTTATACTGTTGGGGTATGGATGTTTTGCTATTATCATAAGCCGAATAGCCGGAACCTGGCTGAAAAAGTTGTATTGGCTGCCATAATTCTTTTTTTGGGATGTAGTAGTATTAAGATTCAGAAAATAGCAACAGACACGCAAGTAACAAATGCGGTAACGAAATGTTATGTACAGGAGATTGATCATCGAATAAGCAGTTATGAGAAAAAACATAACATCAAAATATCCAAAGTTGGATTTTGTACAGATATGTATATCAGCTATAAATTTTATAATTATATTCAGACTGATGCATATGGAGATTTTTGCTATAATCCATTTTTGCCGGACTGGTCGAATATTGCTTGCTTTAATTATTATAGCGGAAGGGACTTGGTTTCTACAGAGGTACCGGAACATATTCAGAGATATTATAAAAATAAAAACTGGGATAGTGCTAATTGGGATGAACAAATTTATTTTGATGATGATACGATTTATATATGCGCTTTCTAAATATAACATAAGATAGGTGAAACTATGATTTTAAGATGTTTGAGACGGGAAGATATACCAAAGATGCTGGAATGGATGCATGATCCTGAGATTAATCGTTATTTTCAGTTTGATGCACAACAAATGACAGCAGAAAAAGTACAAGCATTTATTCAAAAAGCGGGCATTCAGGCGAAAACAAAGGAATGTTTTCATTTTGCGATAGCGGATGAAAATAATGAATATATGGGGACAATTAGTTTAAAATATATAGATTGGGACGCAAAGTCTGCTGAGTATGCGATCAGTTTACGGAAAATTGCACAAGGACGTCAAATAGCTTTTTGGGCGACGTGGGAGGTGTTAAATTATGCGTTTGAGGTGCTTTTGCTTCAACAAGTTTATTTGACCGTTTTACCGGAAAACGCCAAAGCGATTCGCTTATATGAAAGGATTGGCTTTATTTATGAAGGTGAATCTAAGGAATGTATTTCTATACGTGGAGAATATAAAAACTTGAGAAGGTATCGAATGCTGCTACAAGAATATTTAGATTATAAAAAAGAAAGCAAAAAATTATGAAAGAAGGGGCGGCAATATGGATAGAATTGCAGTATTGGTTCCCTGTTACAATGAAGCAAATACGATTAGAAAAGTGATTAAAGATTTTAAAGAGATTTTACCAGATGCAGTCATTTATGTATATGATAATAATTCATCAGATGGAACAGATAAAATTGCTCAAGATGCAGGAGCGGTTGTCCGTTATGAATATCAGCAGGGAAAAGGAAATGTTATTCGGAGAATGTTTGCGGAGATTTATGCAGAGTGTTACATTTTGGTCGATGGTGATGACACATATCCAGCAGAATGCGCCAGGCAAATGGTAGAATGCGTATTGGGGCATAAGGCGGATATGGTAATAGGTGACAGGCTTTCATCTACTTATTTTAATGAAAATAAGAGGCTTTTTCACAATGTTGGAAATTGTTTGGTTCGATGGGGAATAAATTTTCTATTTCAAAATGATATCAAAGATATTATGACAGGGTATCGAGCATTTAGTTTTCGGTTTGTTAAAACATTTCCTGTATTGTCGCAGGGGTTCGAGATTGAAACAGAAATGAGTATCCATGCGATTGATAAAAATATGTATGTGGAAAGCATTATATGTAATTACAGGGATCGCCCGGAAGGAAGCATATCAAAGTTGAATACATTTGCTGATGGCATAAAAGTAATTTTAACAATATTACGTTTATTTCGTACTTATCGGCCGATGAAGTTTTTTAGTTTGATTGCGGCAATTTTAGGAGTTAGTTCTATTTTATTTTTTATTCCTGTATTCGAGGAATATATTAATACAGGATTGGTTCTTAAATTTCCAACATTGATTGTATGCGGTTTTGTAATAATTTCTGCGTTATATTCATTGTTCGCTGGAATTGTGCTACAAACAATATATCAAAAAAACAGACAGGATTTTGAAATGGAATTGTACCGAGTAACCAAAGAACAGCCATACATACCTGAAAATAAGGGGGGGGGGGAGAATGTAAGAAATTCTAAAATGCAAGGGATGAAGATAGAACAACTATATCAGAACAGAGTAAAAAAGAAGGGGCGAATATTATGTCAAAACATATAGGGGCGCAGATGCTGGAATTTTCAGAGTGCGGTGATGAAAGAGGGCATTTAGTTGTTGTAGAAGCAATGAAGGATATTTTATTTGATATAAAAAGAATATTTTATATGTATGGATCAGATACGACTGTGGTCAGAGGCCAGCACGCAAATAAAAAGTCGGAATTTGTTTTGATTAATGTTTCGGGACAGAGTAAGGTCAGGGTAAAAGATGGTAAAGGAAATGAAGCGGTTTTTGTTTTGAACAGACCGCATACAGGCATTTATCTGCCAAGGATGATATGGAAGGATATGTATGATTTTAGTGAAGATTCCGTATTGCTCTGTCTGGCAAGCGAACATTATGATGCAGAGGAATATATCCGGGATTATGATGAATTTATGAATCTAATCAATAAGGAGTAAGGGATGAAGCTATCAATTGTAATTCCTGTATATTATAATGAGAATAATTTGATGCCTTTGTATGACGATTTAAAAAGAAAAGTGATTGATGTGATTGATTACGAATATGAAATTATTTTCATAAACGACGGATCACAAGATAACAGCCTTGAACAGATGAAAGAGTTGGCAAAAAGCGATCGTAATATTAAGGTGATAAGTCTTTCAAGAAATTTTGGATCTCATGCTGCGATATTATGTGGTTTGTCAAAATGTACAGGTGATTGTGCTGTTATTAAAGCGGCTGATTTGCAGGAACCATCTGAACTGGTTTTAGAAATGGTTGACAAGTGGAAGGATGGCTGTAATGTTGTTTTGGCAGTCAGGAAAGACAGGAAAGAGAGCAGAAAACAGACGGTGTTTGCAAATATATATTATGCTATGGTGCGTAATTTGGCTTTACCAGCCATGCCTAAGGGTGGATTTGACGTATATTTAATTGATAAGAAGGTGATTCATGTACTGCTGGCATTGGATGAGAAAAACAGTGCTTTGACCGGACAGATTTTGTGGAGTGGATTTCGCACTGAGCAGGTGTATTATACAAGGCTTTCCAGAAAGATTGGGACGAGCCGGTGGACGTTGAAAAAGAAGATAAGGTTAGTAACAGATACCCTGTTTTCGTTTTCAACATTTCCCATTCAGGTTGTCACTGCGGTTGGAGTATTTTCATTTTTAGGGTCTTTGTTATGGGCTGTATTTGTATTAATTCTCAAACTAAAAGGCGGAATTGAAGTTAATGGATGGACGACGCTGTTCATTTTTCAGTTGTTTGGCTTTGGAGTAATTATGTTGACATTGGGGATACTGGGAGAGTATTTATGGCGTACATTTGATGCAGCAAGAGGAAGGCCGGCTTATATTATTGAAGATGAAGCAGATGGGAAAGACTATCGGTCGGAATAAGGCGGTTTTGAAATTATGAAAAAGAAGATGATATTGCAGGGTGTGCTGATGTATTCTTGGATTTCATTATTGGTGGATACGGATGCATACTATGTGCCGTATTTAATTGTAGGTATTTTTTCTTTCGTATGCTTTTATATCAATTACAAAGAGGAACATGATATAGAGTATCAAATACATAAGTATGCTGTTAAAATTTGTTCTATTGTATTCTCTCTTATAATTGTGTTATCAAATTATTCATTATGGACTGAATTTGACGGAAGAATGGGGTATCAGTGTGTATTATTTTTATTGTTAAGTATAGGCGGCTATTTTACAGCACAAAATATATTGATTTTTTGTGCTGTAAAGGAAAAAAGTATTTCCTTGAAAGAAGTAAACAGAAGAAATATTTCATCTATAATGATATTTTGGATGTCTTTTGTGGCGATATCCTTTACAAATATTTTTATATTAATTACATGCAGATATCCCGGTGTTTTGTCACCTGATAGTATTTGGCAGGTCAATCAGCTAATGACAGGAAGTTATTCTAACCATCATCCTTTTTACCACACGATTACAGTAAAGATTTTGATCTCAGTAGGATTAAAGATATTTGGAAATATGAATGCAGCAGTAGCGATGTATCATATATTTCAAATATTGTTTATGGCAATGTGTTTTTCAATGGTATCTTTAACTTTATATGAGATGAAGATTAAGTTAAAAATAATTCTATTTGTGACGTGTGGCTATATTCTGATGCCGTATCATATTATGTATAGTTTTACTATGTGGAAGGATGTTATGTTTAGCGGGTTTGTTACCTTGTTTGTGGCCTTTACATATCGAATGTTAAAAAACATTGGAAACAGAAGATTAGTCAATTATTTTATGTTATTAATTTCTGCTATAGGAGTATGTCTGTTTAGGAGTAATGGATTTTTTGCTTTTTTGCTTACTTCGGTGATGTTTGTGCTATTTTTCTGGAAAAAGGAAAGAAAAGCTTGTTGGTTGCTTCTAGGAGTTTTATGTCTCAGTTTTTTTATGAAACACAGTGTATTGCGTATGGCAGGTGTAAGCCAGCCGGATACAGTTGAAGCACTGTCGATTCCTTTGCAGCAGATTGCACGAGTGGAGATAGAACATCATGATTTTACATACAAGCAAAAGGAGTTGTTAGAGCAAGTTCTTGATATAGAAGAGATTTCTGAAACGTATACAGCATGGTTGTCAGATCCTATGAAGGAACTTGTGCGAAAAAAAGGAAATCAGAAGTATTTAGTAGATCATAAGTTTGCATATATGAAATTATATTTGGAAACAGGTATCAAACATCCATGGACGTATTTAAAAGCGTGGATTGATCAAACAAAAGGATTTTGGAATGCTGGTTACCCATATTGGCGATGGATGGAAGGGGTTGTAGACAATTCGTATGAGATTACAGAGGTTGTAAATTCTGCATGGCTAAACAGGATTTTCAATCTGTATTTGTGGTTTTTTTCTAATAGCCGTTTTTTGCAGATATTTTTGTGTATAGGCTTTCATATCTGGATAGAACTGCTTTTATGCTTTATAAATATTTTAAAGAGAAATAAGGTTGAATTGTTTCTTAATGCACTTAATTTGGCACTTTTCATTTCGCTTGTAATAACAACTCCGGTATATGCGGAATTCAGATATGTATATTTTGTGTTTTGTAATCTGCCTTTTTTGGCAGTAACTACTTTTGCATCGGAAAGAAATAAAAAGAGAAAGGATAAAGATGATGAATACTATTCAAAATAGGCTGGATCGAGGGTTTTACTTGTATCAGGAAGAATATGAACAGAAGGCATTAGAAGTGCTTCGTTCTGGCTGGTATGTGCTTGGAAAAGAAGGAGAATGTTTTGAAGAAGAATTTGCACGGTATCTTGGAGCTAAATATTGTGTGGGCCTAGCGAGTGGACTGGATGCGCTTTGGATTGCATTTAAGATGTTAGGTATTGGAGTGGGAGATGAGGTTATTGTCCAGGGAAATACCTATATTGCAAGTATAATGGGAATTACGATTAATGGTGCGGTTCCTGTATTTGTAGAGCCTGATGAGTTTTTTAATATTGATGTTTCGCGTATTGAAGAGAAGATAACAGAAAAAACAAAGGCTATTTTAGTAGTGCACCTGTATGGCCAGGCTGCTGATATGAAAGCGATTATGGAGATTGCAGAAAAATACCATATAAAAGTGGTAGAAGATTGTGCGCAATCACATGGTGCTTCTTTTTGTGGAAAAATGACAGGGACTTTTGGTGAAATAGGTTGCTTTTCATTTTACCCGACGAAGAATCTGGGCGCATTTGGAGATGGTGGTGCAATTGTCACAAACAATGAAAAAATTGCAGAAAATGTGCGCATATTCCGCAATTATGGAAGTGAGAAAAAATATTATAATAAGATTGTCGGGGCAAATTCAAGACTGGATGAACTACAAGCTGGGATGCTACGTGTAAAACTTTCTCATATAGAAGAATTAAGAGCATACAGAAATAAGCTTTGTAAACGTTATCAAATGGAAATAAGGAATTCTGAACTGATTCTTCCACAAATTAGAGATGGGGCGGATCATGTATGGCATCAATTTGTGGTTCGATCAAGGCATCGTGAAAGATTTATAGACGAATTGAATAAGAAAAGGATAGGCACAATGATTCACTATCCAATTCCACCGCATCTGTCTCAGGCATATCGATATTTGAATATAAAAAAGGGAAGCCTTCCAGTTACAGAAGCTTATGCAGAAGAAGTATGTTCGCTTCCGTTGTATGATGGAATGACAGAGGAAGAGCAGGATTATATTATACATGCAATCAATTCTTTAGAATGAAAGTAAGGAAATTGAAAATGAAGGCATTTTTTATTTATTGCAGGAACCGTAGAAATTTTGTGGTATGGATATTTGCATTTGCGTTTTTGACGTACTTTTTTCTGGGATTTTGGAATTCTTATTCACAGGCTTTTACAAAATGCACTTACTTTGGTTCCGACAACGAACGAGTATACGGGGATCTGACAAATATTGTATATAATCATTATCGAATAAAGGTACATCCATTATTTTTGCTGGCTGCACAGACCATTACTGTTTTTTTGAATAAAATCATCAATGATCCCATTATGGCAGTTATCATAGAAGAGGCTTTCTGCGGTGCGATGTCAGTAGGTGTAGTGTATTTGATATTAAAAACTAAAAATATTGAAAAACATCTTTGTATATTTTTTACATTGATCTATGCAGCAAGTTTTTCGATGATGATATTTTCAGCAGTTCCAGAAACTTTTATTTTTGCTGGATTAGATTTGCTTAGTTACTGGTTTTTTATTACAGTAGCATTAAAATCGAAAGATCCATTATCAGGAACAGAGTTTTTATTGCTTATTTTCTTTGGCGTAATATGTTTTGGAATTACATTTACCAATTTTTTAAGCTATATAATCGGTTTGATTGTTTTGCTATCATGCAGATATGATGTTAAGACAGCGGTCAAAGAATTTTTTCTGATCAATATAATGAATAGTATTGCAATAATCGTATTGTGCCTTTTTCAGCGGTATATTTGGGAGGATTGTCCGCTTTTTTGGACGAGTATTATAGGATGGATGCATGGAGAAGGATATGAAGAAACCATGTATATGGATTGGCAATTTACAATTTCTAAAACAGTGGTATGGTTGAAAAATATTTTTTTGTATCCGTTATTTTCACCAAATGTATATGCAATAAAGATGAACGAGAAACTTGTCTGTATTTTATTCGGAAGTTATTCAAATTTTATGATTAAATTATTATTGATCATTTTTTATACAGTGTCATTTACAGCCATCTTAAAAAAAATGTTAACGATAAGTAAGTTGTCCGAAAAAAATGAGAGAAAATATATTTTAGGGCTATTAGCTGCCTTTGGAAGTAATGCAGTTTTACATTATATTTATGGCTATATGGAAGCGTTTATTTATACGCCGCATTTTTTCTTTTTATTTATATTATTGACAGCATTATCATTGCAGGACATTAAAAATACAAAGTATCAGTATCTGCTAAAATCAGGATTCTTTTTCTTTTTGATTGTTGAGTTTGTTAATAATTTTTTGCGTTTTCACAATATGACAAGAGTAGCATCAAGGCTTGCGGAGACAGATCATTATCCAAGATTATCCGTAAAAGTTATTTTGCTGATGGGCGGAGGACTTGCCTTTTCTGTATATTATGTGTATAGCAAGTGGAAAAGAGTTCGAGTGGAAACACCTAAGGATAAACCAAATGGAAAGATGGATGGTTTATGTAGATTTGTTATTGCGTACATAGTTATAGTTTTTACTTCAGGTTTATATATTGTATTTTGGAAGGGATGAAAAAGGATGGAAAACATAGTTTTGTTGATGCGGACGAAGCATTGGTTGAAAAATAGTTTAATTTTTTTCCCTGCCTTTTTTTCAAAAGAAATATGGAATAAGCAGATAATGATGAATCTATTTTGGGGATTTATGTGTTTTTGTTTTGTGACTTCCATTGTGTATATTTTTAATGATATTAAAGATATTGAAAGAGACAGGATGCATGAGGTTAAATGCAGGCGTCCGCTTGCAGTCGGACTTGTAAGTAAAAAGGAAGCAAAAATGATCGTTGTATTTTTAGGAATAGGAGCAATGCTTTGTAATTATATGATAAGAGTTGACGGTGCTAGGATACATATGATTTGGTGTGGTATTTATATAATTTTAAATTTTTCATACAGCATATGGATAAAACACATACCAATTTTAGATGTTTTCGTATTGGCAGCAGGGTTTATAATAAGAATTTTTTATGGTGCATCTGTAAGTGGGGTGTATGCTTCAGGTTGGCTGTGTTTGACAGTAATGTCATTTGCTTTATATATGGGAATTGGAAAAAGGAAAATCGAACTAGATAAGGAAAGTGGTAATTCCACAAGGCATGTATTGAAATATTACAGTATTGCGTTGCTTGACAGATATATGATAATAGCAGTTACGTTAGGAATAGTGTTTTATTCCTTGTGGGCGGGAATTGTGATAGAAAGCCGATGGATGATATGGACGGTACCTTTGGTTTTAATGATTATTATGAAATATGAAATGATTTTAAGGGGGGGGGGGGAGAAGCTTATGGAGATCCGGTAGAAGTTTTGTTGTCTGACAGGTATTTGTTTGGGTTGGTTATATTTTATATAACAGAACTGTATCTATTTATGTATATTATTGATTAGGCGGATGTGTAATATAGGTTTATTAAGATATGGTGATAGATAGGTATACAAAAACTTGTGTATGTTCAGGTGCTTCTGTTGTCATAACTTATCAGACGAAGCACCTGAATTTTGCCATACAGCATTTAGGCCCGGTTATTCTCATAAATCAGCCTCGCCTGCTCTGCAATCACTTCCTTCAAATAAGCAGGCGAAACAATCTCCACCTGCGTCCCAAACGACAGCAGGAACCCAGTCAGCCACGCATCCTCCGGCATCCTCGCCGAAGCGATCAAATCCCCATTCTCCATCCGCTGCACCAAAGACCGGTCAAATTCATCATAAACCCGGTAAGCCATCTCTTTTGGAAAACGCAGGGTAATCAGGCTATATTCACCCTCGCTAACTTCCTCCGGCACCGAAATCCGGCGCGAAAAATGCTCCGTTAAAAGCTCCAGATCTAACATGCGATTCAACTTAAACAACCGCCAATCCTGCTTCTTTGTACAAAACGCTCTTACATACCAAGCTTTCGCTTTGTAGACGAGCTTGTGCGGCTCTATCACTCTTTCACTGACAGCTTCATAAGAGCTGGCATAACGAATCTTCACATACCTGCAATGAATCACGGCACATTTCAGCAATTCAAATTTTTCATTGTCAAATGCCGGATTCCCCCATCTGGAAAAATCAACCTCGATCCAATGCTCCGAATGCAGATGAAACAGAGCAGAAAGCTTCTGTAAGATGCCGCTGCTGTTACTATTTTGTGCGGCACTCATGCTCTGTAAGGCAGAGAGGATCTGCTGTTTTTCGTCTTGTGACAGGATCGCCTGGCCTAAGACAAAATCCGGCATCAAGTGAATACCGCCGTTTCTTCCGGCTTCCGCATAAATCGGAATGCCGGCGCCGCTTAGGGCATCGATATCTCTGTAAATAGTCCTGACGGATACCTCAAGCTTTTCTGCTAATTCCGGGGCGGTGGCATGTCCCTTGTCAAGCAAATAGTATACGATCTGAAATAGTCTGCTTTCCTGCATGATGACATCCTCCTTCTATAACAGAATAGCATGGATATCCTGACACGTTCTGTCAGGGATGATAAGAATATAAGAAATTGCTTGTATTATTATACTGTATCGATCTGGCAATAGCAATGCCTGATGTTTCACTCATGCATTTATTCTGGATAGAACATAAAACATGATTGTAGACTGGTCAAACATATGATATAATTTTTAAAATATAATTGTGCTATCATATATGCCTGCGTTTGGCAAAATAAATCAGCAGCATTAAAATATCACTCATCTTCTGCCTGTATCAAACAATACAGTTGGAAGATTCATTTTTGTTAGACGTGCAGCAATATACTTGCGAAAGAGGAGCAAACGATGAAAAAAATAGGACTTGTTTTCGCAGGCGGAGGCGGCAAGGGCGCCTACCATATCGGCGTATGGCGGGCGTTAAGGCAGACAGGATTAGACCAGTGGGTCGCCGCTGTCTCCGGGACGTCCGTCGGCGGCTTGAATGCGGCATTGTTTTTGCAGGGTGATTTAGAAATAGCAGAAGAAATCTGGAAACAGATATCCAAAGAAAAAATACTGACGCCGAAGAGAGGTTTCTCAAAGCCTGAATATCATGACCATATGCATCTGTATCTTCGTGACGGCTTATTGGAAATCATAAGAAACCATCTGGATATGAGCGTGTTTGACAAAAGCAGCCGCAACTGCTATCTGGCATGTGTGCGAACCTTTTATCAAAAGGATTGGGACAGTTATGTGCAGATGACGACGTGCCCGGACGGTACAAAAGAGTATCAAAAGTACGTCAATGGAAAGGCGACCTATTTTAATATGCGCAGCTTTTCTTATGAGGACAGGGAAGGGATTTTATTAGCGACCTCTGCGATTCCTTTTATCTTTCCGAGAGAAAAAATAGGCGGCTACTATTATATGGACGGATGCATGGCGGACAACGTGCCGATAGAGCCGCTGTACCGGCTGGAACATTGCGGGATTATCGTAGCGGTCCATCTGGATTGCAACAAAGGAACGCTTGATCACAAACTATTTCCGAATGCAAAGATTTTGGAAGTCCGTCCAACGCAGGACTTAGGCGGAGTGTTTTCCGGGGTATTGAATTTTAACGCGGAGGATGCGGTGCGCAAAATGCGTCAGGGGTATGAGGATACGATTACGGTTTTTGACAAGATTGCACAAAGCGCCAGTATGGAAAGAGATGCAGCAAGGCAGTGGGAGGATGCAGCGGGGAGAGAAGCGCTTGCGGTGCAGAGGATGCAGCAGGGACGGGCAAACATACAAAAGATGCTGGATCGCTGGGACGATGGAAGGAGCTAACGATGGTAGAATACGAACAGATGTTTTCCATAGAAGAGGATGAGTCGGAACGGTTTTTCATCCATGAGATTGATGTTCTGACAGCCGGGTGGAGCGAAGAGGAAATGATCGAATTGTTAGGAGAATGTGAGTTTATCCTTTCTCAGAACGAAGGCAGGCTTGCACAATTGGATGTCAGGGGACTGAAACGGCTTTGGCATGTAATAACTGGAATAAAGAGGAAAAATGAACAGGAAGTACGAAGAAATGTACAGGAGATCCAAAAGATTTCCTTTCAGATTCAAAAGATTGTATTAAAAAGGATCAATTATCTGAGTAAGGTAGTGAGAGGATTAAATGACAAGCTAAATGAACAGGCTTTTTGGACACAGGAGACGATTGACAGCCTATGTGAAAAAATTGACAGAAGGCTTAGGGATGTTGAGGTTATGAACCGCCTTCTGATGTGGTGCAATTCTGTGAAAAACCGTGTGGCGTGCAATGGAAAAAAGTACATAGAAGTATCAGATGGGCTGAAAATATTATTGGTTGCATCAGATGTATTTGAGATCGTGCGGGACAGAAACAGCCTGGTGGAAAAGCCGTTTCTGGAATCTGTCTTGCAGGAGCTTAAGCTGTGCGGGCAGGTTTCCTGCATTGATATTTACAGAGATTTCATCTATGAGAGAAAATGCCTGTCGCTGTATGAGAGGAAGTATTTCGTTTATGACAGCAGCAAAATCTCTATATATGGGCAACTGATCCATAAAATAGATGAGTTTTCCAAAGACCCGCATGTGAAAGAGCTGTCTGCATGTATCCATATGCCGCTGGAAAAAATGCTTATGGAAATGGCCAGCAGCAAGCTTAAGAAGAATAGGATAGAATCGGTGGAAGCAGTGGACTTGTGCCAGAGCCTGCTGGGTGATTTTGCGCGTTTCCATGCGGATATTCAGATAAAACGAAAAGAACAAGAAAGAATAGAAAAAGCAAGGATACAAGAAAGAAAAAAAGAAAGAATAAAAGAAACAAAAAAGAAGAAGGAAACCGAAGCCTATAAAAAAAATCCGGCAGATTTTGCGAAAGCCGGTAACAGCCATACCAGGCAGCAGGCAGTTTCTGTTCTGCGCATGACGCCGGAAGGATTTTGGATATGTAAGGATAGAGAAGCCATTTATAATCAGACGGACCATAATAAAAAATATGTTTTTCCGAGTGAGGAAATGGTAAAACAGTATCTGGACGAAGTTCATCCGTATTTGGTTACTGCTCCGGTTGGCTATCTGTCTGAGTGTACGCCGGAGATCAAAAAGATTCTGACATCGGATCAAATCATTTATGTGCCGTTAACGGACTATTATATGTACCTGTGGTTTCGCAGTATGACATGGAAGGAACGGCGAGGAAAGCATGTGGCTATGATTGAATACTATGATCATTGGCTGTATGTTTCGGGTTACGCTGTGGATGCATCAGGAGACAGCTATCGGAGAGGGTTTTGCGGGCTGAAAATAATATATAACCGTACACGCGGCAATATCATTAAAGATATTCTGAAGCAGAAAATTTTTTCCGGCAAGGAACGGGAAAAGGTGTTAATTTTCAGGACATTTCAGGTAAATGCACATATTGATCACAAAATGGATGATAAAGAAGTGGATATAGTCAATGAAACCTGGGAGAATCTTTTTAAGACAGGACAAAAAGAGATGAAGCAAACGATTTGGGATTTGTCTGACAGGACAAAAAAAGCTGCGAAAGGGGGTGCCTGAATGCAGCATCAGGAAAAAATTAAAACAGCACAGCAGCTTGAGTTTGCTATATTCTGTATTGAAAATACTGCTATCAGACTGGGCATAGATGTCAGACAGGTATACGAAGCACTGACCGAAAAAAGTGGAATTTTAAATGAATATCTGGTGCCGGAATACGAGGTTTTGCATACGCAGGGCAAAGAGTATATCGTGGATGATATTCTGGAATTATTGGAAGAGAGAGGCGTTAAGCTTGCCAACATTTCCCTGGACGATGCCCTTGCGTTTTTTTATCATTCCGACGTCTATATGTTAGTCAGCGAAGGCGTCTCAGATATGCACTGTATGAGCGACGCTTACCTTGCCGACGAACTTCTGATGGAGTATCACGGGGTGCTTTAAATTGTCACGCAATTCTAAAAACACCCCAAAATTCCACTTAATATAATTAGGAATTTCCTAAAACCACTTTGAGATCAGGTTAACATAACGAAGATAAATAGCAAAAATAACACATATTATCAGACAACAAAGAAAAATACCATCTATTTTGAAATAATCTGACAATTCAGCGCAAATCGCGTATTTACTTCCATTCTGAAAAGTTGTATAGTTGAACCAACAAAAATTGGGATTCCGGTTTGTATACAAAATAACAGTCATACAGGACAGCAATAGATACAGAACAGCAGTCAGGGACAATTAGAAGTAATCAGTAGCAATCAGTAGCAATCAGAATAGAAAGGAACAGACATTATGATAAAATACGCACAAACCATGCAAAACGAAGCCAATCGGCATCCAATCGGCATGTACGACCCGCGTTTTGAACACGATAGCTGCGGCATCGGCGCGGTTGTCAATGTGAAGGGAAACGGTTCGCATACGACAGTGGAACATGCATTGCGGATCGTAGAAAACCTACAGCACCGGGCGGGCAAGGATGCGGAAGGAAAGACCGGGGACGGTGTCGGCATTTTGTTGCAGGTTTCGTATCCGTTTTTTCAGAAAGCATGTGCGCCGCTTGGGATGGAGCTGGGCGGGGAGCGGGAGTTCGGCGTGGGGATGTTTTTCTTTCCGCAGGATGAGTTTTTGCGCCGCCGTGCGATGAAGATGTTTGAGGTAATTGTGGAAAAAGAAGGCATGGAGTTCCTTGGATGGAGACAGGTGCCGACTGCGCCGCAAAAGCTTGGAAAAAAAGCGGTGGACTGTATGCCGTATATTATGCAGGGCTTTGTCAGGCGTCCGCAGGAGGTGGAACAGGGGCTGGCGTTTGACCGCAGGCTGTATGTGGCGCGGCGTGTGTTTGAGCAGTCGAATGATGTTACGTATGTCTGCTCGCTATCAAGCCGTACGATTGTTTATAAGGGGATGTTTTTGGTCGGGCAGCTTCGGCAGTTCTTTTTGGATTTGCAGGACCCGTGCTATGAGAGCGCGATTGCGCTGGTGCATTCGCGGTTTTCTACGAATACGAATCCGAGCTGGGAGCGTGCGCATCCGAACCGCCTGATGGTGCACAACGGGGAGATCAATACGATCCGCGGCAATGTCGACAAGATGTTCGGCAGGGAGGAGACGATGACGCTCGGCGCGCTGGATGCGGAGCTGTCCAAGGTGCTCCCGATCGTCCATGCGGAAGGCTCGGATTCGGCGCAGCTTGATAATACGCTGGAGTTTCTTCTGATGAGCGGGATGCCGCTGCCGCTTGCCGTGATGATTCTGATTCCAGAGCCGTGGGCGCACAACGATACGATGTCGCAGAAGAAAAAGGATTTTTACCAGTACTATGCGACGATGATGGAGCCGTGGGACGGGCCGGCGTCGATTTTGTTTTCGGACGGGGACCTGATGGGCGCTGTGCTTGACCGCAACGGGCTGCGTCCGTCCCGGTACTATCTGACGGATGATGATCAGTTAATTTTGTCGTCGGAAGTCGGCGTGCTGGATATTGACCCGACGAAGATCTTGAAAAAAGACCGGCTGCGTCCGGGGAAAATGCTGCTTGTGGATACGGTAAACGGAAGGCTGATCGAGGACGATGAGCTTAAAGAGTATTATGCGGGAAAATGCCCGTACGGAGAGTGGCTCGACCGCAACCTTGTCAATCTTGCGGAGCTGAAAATTCCAAATGAGCGTGTGCCGCAGATTACCAAGGAAGAGCTTCGCAAGCTCCAGCGCGCTTTTGGCTATACGTATGAGTCGATGAAGGAAGTGATTTTGCCGATGGCGTTAAACGGCGGGGAGTCCACGAGCGCGATGGGCATTGATATCCCGCTTGCGGTGCTTGCGAACGACCATCAGCCGCTGTTTGATTATTTTAAGCAGTTGTTTGCGCAGGTCACGAATCCGCCGATCGATTCGATCCGGGAAAAAATTGTGACTTCTACGTGCGTGTATATTGGCGCTGACGGCAACCTGCTCGAAGAGCGCCCGGAAAACTGCCGGGTACTAAAGGTAAATAACCCGATCCTGACTAATACAGACCTGATGAAGATTCGTGCGATGAAGGTGGAAGGTTTTCACGTAGCGGAAATTCCGATGATCTATTATAAAAATACGAGCTTAGAAAAAGCGGTAGACCGATTGTTTCTGGAAGCCGACCGCGCGTACCGGGAGGGTGCGAATATCCTGATCTTATCCGACCGCGGCGTAGACGAAAACCATGTGGCGATCCCGTCGCTGTTAGCGGTAGCGGCGCTGCATGAGCATCTGGTTATTACGAAAAAGAGGACGTCGCTTTCGCTGATTTTAGAGTCCGGCGAACCGAGGGAGGTGCATCATTTTGCGATGCTGCTCGGGTATGGGGCGAGCGCGGTCAATCCGTATCTGGCGCACGAGACGGTTAGGGACCTGGTGGACTTAAATATGCTTGGCAAAGACCCGTATGCGGCAGTCGATGATTATAACCTCGCGGTCGTTTCCGGCATTGTAAAGATTGCTTCCAAGATGGGCATTTCCACGATCCAGTCTTACCAGGGCGCGAAGATCTTTGAAGCGGTCGGCATCGACCAGTCGGTCATTGACAAATATTTTACAAATACGGTCAGCAGGATCGGCGGCATTACGCTTGGCGATATTGAAAAAGACGCCGACCATCTGCATTCGCTGGCGTATGACCCGCTGGGGCTGGAGGTGGATGAATCGCTCGATTCCAAAGGGCGCCATAAAATGCGCAGCGGCGCAGGGCAGCACCTGTACAACCCGGCGACGATCCATATGCTGCAAAAGTCTACGAGGATGGGCGATTACGGGCTGTTTAAAAAATATACGGATATGGTAAACGCGGAAGAAAAAGACGCCTATATCCGCGGGATGCTGGAGATTAACTATCCAAAGCAGGGCATTCCGATCGAACAGGTGGAAAGCGTAGACTCGATTGTTACGCGCTTTAAAACAGGGGCGATGTCGTATGGCTCGATCTCGCAGGAAGCGCATGAGACGCTTGCGGTTGCGATGAATCTGCTGCACGGCAAGTCGAATACCGGGGAAGGCGGAGAGAGCTTGGAGCGTCTTACTATCGGCGCCGACGGGCTGAACAAATGCTCTGCGATCAAGCAGGTGGCATCCGGGCGTTTTGGCGTGACGAGCCGCTACCTGGTCAGCGCCAAAGAGATCCAGATCAAGATGGCGCAGGGCGCAAAGCCGGGCGAGGGCGGGCATCTGCCGGGCAAAAAGGTGTATCCTTGGATTGCAAAGACAAGGCTTTCTACCCCGGGCGTTTCTCTGATTTCGCCTCCGCCGCACCATGATATTTATTCGATTGAGGACTTGGAGCAGTTGATTTACGACTTGAAAAACGCGAACCGTGAGGCAGGTATTTCGGTCAAGCTTGTATCGGAAGCAGGCGTCGGTACGGTTGCGGCAGGCGTGGCAAAGGCGGGCGCGCAGCTTATCCTGATCTCAGGATACGACGGCGGTACCGGGGCGGCGCCGCGCAGCTCGATCCACAATGCCGGGCTTCCGTGGGAGCTTGGGCTGTCGGAAACACATCAGACGCTTATTTTAAACGGGCTTCGCAGCAAGGTGCGCATCGAGACAGACGGCAAGCTGATGACCGGGCGCGACGTAGCGGTTGCGGCGCTGCTTGGCGCCGAGGAGTTTGGCTTTGCGACGGCGCCGTTAGTAACGATGGGCTGCGTGATGATGCGCGTCTGCAACCTGGATACCTGTCCGGCAGGCATCGCGACGCAGAATCCGAAGCTGCGCGCGCGTTTTGACGGCAAGCCGGAATATGTCGTAAACTTTATGAGATTTATTGCCCAGGACCTGCGTGAGATTATGGCAAGGCTCGGCATCCGTACCGTAGACGAGCTGGTAGGGCGCAGTGACCTGCTGCGTGTGCGCAGCGATCTTTCCAGCCGCCAAAAGGAAATCGACCTGACAAAAATCCTGCACAATCCGTTTGCCGGGCGCAGTGAAAAGGTGATCTTTGACCCCAAAAAGGCATATGATTTCCAGCTTGAAAAGACAAAGGATGAGCGGGTGCTGTTAAAGCAGCTTCACAGCGCGCTGGAAGCAGGGACAAAGCGCAGCATCGCCGTAGAAGTGGCGAATACGGACCGTGCGTTTGGGACGATGTTTGGCTCGGAGATTACGAAGCGCTATCCTGACGGGCTTTCGGAAGATACGTACCTTGTAAAGTGCACAGGCGCGGGCGGGCAGAGCTTCGGCGCGTTTATTCCAAGGGGGCTGACGCTGGAATTAACGGGCGACTCCAACGACTATTTCGGCAAGGGCTTATCCGGCGGCAAGCTGGTGGTCTATGCCCCGGCTGGGACACGTTTTCGGCGGGATGAAAATATCATTATCGGAAATGTGGCATTATATGGAGCGACAAGCGGCAAAGCGTTTATCGGCGGCGTAGCAGGCGAACGGTTCTGCGTGCGCAATTCCGGTGCGAACGCGGTTGTCGAAGGCGTCGGCGACCATGGCTGCGAGTATATGACCGGAGGGCGCGTTGTGATTTTGGGGCGTACCGGAAAAAACTTCGCGGCGGGCATGAGCGGCGGGATTGCCTATGTGCTGGATGAGGACAACGACCTGTACAAGCGGCTGAACAAGGGCATGGTTTCTTCCGAAGAGATCACTTCCAAGTACGATGTAATCGAATTAAAACAAATGATCGAGGAGCATGTAAAGCTGACCAATTCGGAAAAAGGAAAGCAGGTGCTTCATCATTTCAGCGAATACCTGCCGAAGTTTAAAAAGATCGTGCCGCATGATTACAAGCGCATGATGATGGCGATTGTCCAGATGGAAGAAAAAGGGCTGAACGCAGAGCAGGCTCAGATCGAAGCATTTTATGCCAACGCAGGCAGATAAGGAGGAAAGCGAAATGGGAAAACCAACCGGATTTATGGAGTATAATAGAGTAACGGGCAGGGCGCTTGCTCCCAAAGAGCGTATTTTAAATTTCCACGAGTTTCATCTGCCGCTTTCTGAGAAAGAGCAGCAAAAGCAGGGCGCGCGGTGCATGGAGTGCGGCGTCCCGTTCTGCCAGGCAGGAATGATGATCGAGGGCATGGCGAGCGGCTGCCCGCTGCACAACCTGATCCCGGAATGGAACGACCTCGTCTATACGGGCAACTGGGAGCAGGCATACCACCGCCTGAAAAAGACCAACAATTTCCCGGAATTTACGTCCCGCGTCTGCCCGGCGCTTTGTGAGGCGGCATGTACGTGCGGCCATTACACAGAAGCGGTTACGGCAAAGGAAAACGAGCACGGGATTATCGAATATGCCTATGCAGCCGGGCTTGCAGGCGCGCATCCGCCCAAGGTGCGCACCGGAAAGCGCGTCGCGGTCATAGGCTCCGGCCCAGCCGGGCTTGCGGCGGCAGACCAGCTTAACAAACGCGGGCATCATGTCACGGTATACGAGCGCGACGACCGCATCGGCGGGCTTTTAATGTATGGCATCCCGAATATGAAGCTGGAAAAGTCAGTGATCGAGCGCAAGCTTGCCGTGATGCGGGAGGAAGGCGTGGAGTTTGTCACAAACGCCAACGTCGGCAAGGACATCAAAGCGGCAAAGCTGTTAAAGGAATACGACCGTATTATTTTAGCGTGCGGCGCCAAGCAGCCGAGGGATATCCATGCGCCGGGACGCGACGCGGCAGGCATTTATTTTGCCGTCGACTATCTGGCAAGCGTGACCAAAAGCCTGCTGGATTCTAATTTAAAAGACCAGAAATTTGTCTCTCCCAAGGGCAGGCATGTCGTTGTCATCGGCGGAGGTGACACCGGAAACGACTGTGTAGGTACCTGCATCCGTCTCGGCGCCGCATCCGTTACACAGCTTGAAATGATGCCGAAGGCGCCGGATCAGCGCGCAGCCGATAACCCGTGGCCGGAATGGCCAAAAATCGCAAAGACAGACTACGGCCAGGAAGAAGCGATCGCGGTATTCGGGCATGACCCGCGTGTTTATCAGACGACCGTCAAGGAGTTTTACAAGGACAAAAACGGAAACGTAAACGGCATCCTTACCGTCCGCCTGGAACAGGCAAAGGACGAAAAGACCGGGCGCATGACGTTCAAAGAAGCCGCAGGAAGCGAGAAGAAAATGCCGGCAGGCCTTGTGCTGATTGCAGCGGGATTTTTGGGCTGTGAAAAATATGTTGCCGACGCGTTCGGCGTCAAGCAGGACGAACGGACGAATATACAGACAAAATCCGGCAAATACGAGACAGGCGCGGCGCATGTCTTTGCCTGCGGCGATATGCGCAAAGGGCAGTCGCTTGTCGTATGGGCGATCCGGGAAGGACGCGAGGCTGCGGTGGAAGTGGATGAAAGCCTGATGGGGTACAGTTATATGACGGTGCAGTAGGGGAGAAATTTTTATAGCAAGAACGGTAGTAATTGGGGAGCAGGATTTTGGCAGGATGCCTGACGGCCATGCAAAAGCCATCAAATGATTGCAATTGTTTTCAAAACGGGGTATAATGTAGATATCACGAAAGGAGATGGTATTATGGCAAGCTCATTAGTCCAGTTCCGTACAGACGATACTTCAAAAATCAAAGCAGCGGATATCTGTGAGCGCCTTGGGATTGACCTACAGACCTATATGCGTATGTGCATTTCAAGGCTGATCCAGGAAAACGGCATACCGTTCAGCATGAAGCTCCCAACGGAGCCAGAGAACCGTGCAGTGGCGGCAATGAAGGCTGCCAGCCGTATTGCGGAGGAAAATGGTATATCTGATATGACGCAGGATGAAATCAATGCTGAAATTGCAGAGGCAAGGAAGCAGGGCAGTTTATGAAATATTATGCAGTCATTGATACAAATGTACTTGTATCGGCGATGCTCAAATGGAATTCGATACCGGGCAGCGTTATGGAGCTGGCATTTGATGGACCTATTGTTCCTATATTGAATGAACAGATTGAAAAGGAGTACCGTGAAGTGCTTGCACGTCCCAAATTCCATTTTACAGAAGAAATTATCCGCGACGTGCTGGATAATATTCGGAGCAGAGGGATTTATGTGGATGCTAAACGCCTTGATATTGAGCTGCCCGATCCGAAGGACAGGGTGTTTTACGAGGTTGTTATGGAAGAACGGAAAACAGAGGGGGGCATACCTGGTAACAGGAAACATCAGGCATTTTCCTGTGAAACCGTTTGTTGTCACGCCAAGGGAAATGATAGACATTATTCTTTCGGACTCTGAGGGCTAAATTAACATTCAGAGCAGGCAGTCAATTATTATAGTTGCTCATTCGCCGGAAGCCGTAAAGAGCATCCGCCGAATGAGTACATAAGCCCGCTCCTGTGTTGCAGTTAGTATTGCTTATCCACCAAATCGACGCCATAGTCATTCAATTTGCCGTTTATTGCATCGACAAGCCATCCAGAGACAGATTGTTTTTGCTCCTCAAACGGAAGCCACACGGCTGGAGTTGCGATGATGGTATGTGCTGTCATATTTCGTGGGTCATCGTACCATGCCACGCCATCCCAGATAAACAGGCTCACATCAATTTCCTGAAACTGAGAGATCGTGTCTTTTAGTATCTGCTGATAAATGTCTGCTTCTTTTTCCGAGACGTCTATCACGCCTGTATCGAAGTAATTTTGAACTTTAGCAAGGTCGCCGTCTCTTGTAGAACAGTCAAACAGCAGATGGATATCGTCGCCGTATTTTTTACGCAAGGCAGCCAGGCAGTCCAGTGTGAGATTATTGCCGGTCAGTTTGTCGGATATTTCCTTCGGCGCCTGCCAGACGTCTGCTGCAATTGCCTGCCAGTCATCGTGCAGTAACAGCGAAGCATCTACCAAAACATTTTTGCTCTTTGCATATGGAAAGTAATTAGTAAAAATATCGTCAGAGAGAAGCGCAGCAGCAAAGCCCCCTGCGCTGTAGCCTGTTACGACAACAGCTTCAGGATCTTTCAGATCAGCAAGTTCCGTAATTATCTGCATCGCCTGCGTGTAGTTCACATAGCCGTTGTGATAGAGAATTTTCTCTTTGCCGTCATGGTCGGTATAGTGAAACTCTCCTGTGCCTGCATGGAAATCCCCTGTTGCATATGGAAACAGGATGATGTTCCAGTTTTCAAACGGGCTGCCCTCCACTTCGGAGGCAATGCCTCCCATATTCATTGTGACATTTGCCAGCATATCAATAAAAATTTCTTTGGTGTTATAGGTGTCATCCCTTGCCGTCTCTTCGTTAATGCTGACCCCGCCGCCTGCAAAATACACCATTGTCTTATTTTCACTGCCTTTCTTGAAGAAGCAGCGGTATTTGCCGCCCTCGGAAGTTTTCATTTCGCTGTTTGTGACGCGATACCATTTTCCAACAGTCGGATTTTCCTTTAGGTTTGGGTATTGCAGGACAAAAAAATATACAAATAAAGCTATTATGAGAAGAATCAAAAGCAGAATCCCTATGCCTTTTAATACTTTTTTCATATTGTGATCTTTCCTTTCGGCACACCGGATTTTCATATAAGGCGTGCAGTGATATGCAAGACATCTGTATTGCTGATACTATTGTATCAGCAGTTTTGAAAATGTCAATAGGACAAGAAAAAATGAGACAAAATAGGAAAACTGTACTACCGGAAGCTTTTGCGTATTTCCCTGCATTTTCTTTCCTTGCTTTTCTATATGGAATATGTAAAAATAAGATAATAAAAAGCGGTGAAGGAGGATGCGCTAGTGTGTGAAGCCAGAAGGAAAATGATTCCGAAACGGGGCATTACCGTCAAATACCGCACACAAGCGATATCTTATTTAGAGCTTGCGACAACCAGCCGGAGGAAGGGGAGCGGAACCGCAAGCCAGTTCCACTCCCCTTCCTCCAGCGTCCTATACACGCAAAAAGCATTTGAAGCCCATGCCTTCAGGTGCTTTTTATTTGCAGCTAAAAAATGAAAATTACAAATCCAATCTGGAAACCTGCTAAAATAAAACCAGTCAAGCC
Source organism: uncultured Eubacterium sp. (assembly GCA_947090545.1). Classification (GTDB taxonomy): domain Bacteria; phylum Bacillota; class Clostridia; order Lachnospirales; family Lachnospiraceae; genus Eubacterium_J. The sequence goes on from CAMUPC010000003.1 coordinate 40,891, forward strand.
CCATATAGATTCCCTACGCCTCAGATTCCCAGGCAGCTTCCGTAAGTGCATCACGCAGCGCATCCAGAGGATGTTCCGTGGTGGATGCCCACAAAAAGAGCCAGTCATAAGGGTTTCCAGGATACAGCTCATCATAGCCGCAAGACGTTAAGAGCGCGTCTGTTTCTTCCTGGAATACATCAAAAAGGTCATATTCAGCCAGCGCAGGCTTTAGCAACAGGCTTGCCCAGAAATGGTAAAATTTCAGCAGGATCAGGCATTTGCGTATGGAGTCGTAAGAGGTCGAGGTCCCGGATTTGTTTAAAATATCCGAAAACGTCCGCTTGCTTGGGAAATTTGCCTTTACGATTGCAGGAATCACGGTATTTTTGGAAATGCCGGAGTTGGTCTTGATCATGCGGTTTAACATAAAATCGATCGAGGTAATGCTTTTGCCCCGGATGTAGTCAAGCATATGGTCACTGCGGCCGAACAGGTATTCCTGGATCACCAGCCCGCAGTCCTCGCATTCACTTGGCAGGATGGTTTTTCCGGCACGGCGTGCTTCGATCACAGCTTTGTCCGCAGGCTTACCCTGGATTGCCGTTACATAATAATCGATGCAGGACAGCGCGCTTTTGTTCCATTCGGCAAAGATGGCTTTGTTTTCCCGAAAGAAATCTAAAAGCTGCTGGTCATTTGTGCATTCGTCCAGGCGGTTGCGGATATCGGTCGTAAACACATGAGAGGCGGTATGGCAGATCGGCAAGGCAGGATAGCTGTTAATTGCCTCCAGCAGGCTTTTCGCATGGGCGTAGGAAAGCCTGTTGGAAAAGCAGTAGTAATAAACGGCTTCTTCTATCGTGTGGCAGTTGAAGCAGCGGTCAAAATAGACATGGTGAAAAAACCACCTGACATCCGCAAGGGAGGCAGACAGCGCAAAGCACAGGCAAAACATCAGCGTTCTGCTGTTGGACGCAAGGGAGGGACGGCGCTTGTCAAGGAACCAGTCCTTTACCGTGCTTTTGCTTATCGAAGTGCCTGTCAGGGACAGCTTGTCAAGGACAAAGCGAGTTTTCGCTTCCAGGTCACAGGGATTTTCCTGATAGCCGTATGTGGTGATCAGTTCCGTCAGTCCCTGCGAAAAGGTGCGGAAATTGGCAGGGTTGTTTAAGTATTCCAAAGCATGTACAGGGGCATTGTCGTCGGTCTTTATGCACCAGATGCTGTCGTTGCTGTATGTGCTGTCATTTGCTGACATAGGTTTTTCCTCCTTAACTTGTAACTGAATGGATATGATTCCTTATTTTACAACAAAAAACGGGAAAGGTCGACAGTTTTTATTGAAGAAAGCGAAAAATGGGAGTTTTAGATGTTAGACAACAGAAAAGCGATTGCCAGCGGAATCGAGCTGGTGTTTGATGAAAAAAGCAGATATACGGTATTGGAGGAACTGGGGCGGGGCGCCTCCTGCATTGTTTACAGCGCTTTTTATAAAGATCTGGTAGGATGCAGGCATCTGGTAAGGATCAAGGAATGCTGCCCGTACGATATGGGTGTCATAAGACAGGCGGACGGAAGCCTTTGTGTTCCGGCTGCTGTTCGGCATCGGTTTGTCAGGGCAAAGGAGAAGTTTTTAAAGGCGTATGAGAACCATGCAGCAGTAAAAGGAATGCTTGGGCTGGTCAACTCAACCGTGGATGCGGCGAACCTGTATGCTTATCGCGATACGCTGTATGTCGTGACGGCGTGTGTGGAAGGGACGGATTACCGGGCGGATTTGGATGAGGACTTGAAATCAGTGTTTACACGGATTTATGCACTGGCAAGGATTATCCAAAAATACCATGCGCATGGGCTGCTCCATCTGGACATTAAGCCGGAAAATATGCTGATCATTCCTGAGACAAAGGAACACCTTGTCTTGTTTGACTTTGATTCGCTTTTGGCAAAGGACGAGCTATGCGAAGCCGCGGATGGGCGGATTTCCTTTTCCGACGGCTATGCGGCGCCGGAGCTTGTAAGCGGCAATCGGAAAAAAATCAGCGAGGCTACGGATATTTATTCGATTGGTGCGGTGGTGTTTTACAAGCTGTTTGGAAGGACGCCGGATATGTTGGACGGCTCTGTAAGCACGGTTTATGATTTTACCAAGATGCATTATCAGGATGAGCGTTACCAGCCGGAATTGTATCGAAGGCTGAGCGAATTTTTGCACCGTTCGGTTGCGGCGTCTGTCGCTTACCGTTACCGTACTGTCGATGAGCTTAAGGAACAGCTTCAGATGCTGATTAGGCTGTCCGACTTAAGCCAGCCGTTTTTATACCATAATTTCAGTTACCGCTGCGCGTGCTTTGCGGGGCGTTTAGCAGAGATCGAAGAAATAGGCGATATCTTCGCAGGAGGACAGCAGGTTTTGTTTTTATCAGGCATTGGCGGTATTGGAAAGACGGAGCTTGCAAAGCGGTATGCTTATGAAAACGAAAGCAGGTACAAAAAGATCGTGTTTGTACCCTTTGCGGATTCCATTGAAAAGACAGTCTGCGCGGATGACCTTCGGATTCATCAGATGGAGCGCAACGAAGAAGAGAGTGACGAGGATTATTTTAAAAGGAAGCTAAAACTGCTCAAGGAAGTGGCGTCGCCGGACGACCTTTTGATTTTGGACAATTTTGACGTGGAGGCGGACGACTGCCTGGAAGCGTTGTTTGCGTGCCCATGCAGGTTTTTGGTTACGACAAGGAGAGATTTTCGGGATTATAACTATGTGCAGAAGGAGGTCGGCAGGATTACCCGGATGGAAGATCTGTTGCAGCTTTTTTGGAACTATTACGACAAGGTATGTGCGCCGGAGGAGATGGAGCAGGCCGAGCATTTGATCGAGCTGGTAGACCGGCATACGATGACTGTGGAGCTGACCGCAAAATATCTGCGCATCAGCAGGGAGCCGGCAGCAAGCCTGTTAAACCGGATGATGAAAAAAGAAGGCATTTTAAGTATGCAGGAAATTAAAGTCCGGCACAGAAAAGACCAGAAGCTTCGTGCCGCAAGCATCAACGAACACCTGCTGATGCTGTTTGACTTGTCTGTATTTTCCAGGGTGGAGTGTGAGCTGATCAGAAGCCTGTCCCTGCTTGGGTATGTACGGATCGTAAAGGGCAAATTTTTGAAGCTTTGCCCGGTAGAGGGAAACGCAGCCGCCCTGGAGACACTGATTCACAGGGGTTTTGTGGAGTATGAGGACGACTCCGGGAAGATCTCGCTGCACCAGATTATTTTAGACCTTGTCTACAATTACCTGCACCCGGATGCGGAAAACTGCCCGCATCTGGTGGAGGCATTGACAGCGTATGCAGCGCAAAAGCCCGCGAATGAAGCCGAGCGAAATGTCAGGAACAGGCTTTTGGAAAACGTAATGAAAAGGCTGTTCGGAAACGGAACCGCCTATGCGAAGCTCTGCCTGCGCTACTGTCAGAACGTCAGCAATCATGCCGAATATTTAGACCGTGCGTACCAGATCCTGGATGAAAAAGACACACCGGACCTGCTACAGCAGGTATGCCGCAGAAAAATCGCGTTGATCGGGGTTGCAGATGACCTGTTTGCGCAGATGTTTGCAAAAGAGGAGGCAGGAGGCACGTTTGATGATGGTGCGTATTTTGAGGAGCTGTCTTTGCAGATTTATGATTTGGCGCAAAAAGCATATGACTGTGCCAGAGCCTGCGGCATGGGTGCGGCATGGCTTGCGGAGTTTTGCGTAAGCCTTGCCTGGGAGTTAGACCAGGCGTCAACGGAAAATATGCTGCTGATGGATGAGGCGTACAGCAGGCAGATGGAACGGATTTTGGACTTTGCAGTACGTCTTTTGGATGATGCAGAGCTGTATTTGGACAAATGCCAGATGGAGCCGGAAAAAAAGAGAGAGCTGTACCGCAGGATGGAGGAGTTTTTTTACAGCGCGGATTTCAGCAATCTGTACCGCCAGGAGCATTATGCCGATATGCGGCGGGTCCTGCATTACCAGGAAAAGGCAAAACGGGAGTGCGGGAAGGAAGACGTCTTTTGCTGCGGCAGCGTTTCAGCTCAGGATCTTGCGTATGACGCATTGGAAAAAAAGGACTATGCACAGGCGATCCGTATACACGAACAGGCGAGAGCGCAGGGAGAGGAAGATCATGAGCAGGCATGGTATCAAATCGCATTGATCTATATGGAAATGGGAGAGACAGACAAGGCGGTATCAAGCCTGCAAAAAATACTGGAGGCTGACCGAAGCATAATCGAACAAACCGGAGATTACAGGAACTATACCAGCTATGCCTGCGCGGAGTTGATCTGCCTTCTGATGAAACAGCAAAGGCGCAGGGAGGCAGGGCAGTATGCGAAAGAGCTGTTATTTTATAACCAGGACGATGCGGAACAAAACGGCAGCGCCTGTGCCCTGAAATGGATGGCAGTCGGCAGCTTCCGGCTGTACGGGCTGGCAGAACAGGAAGCGGAGCGGGAATCACTCTGGCAGGATTGCCTGCGCTATGTGAAAGGGCTGTCCAAGGATGAGGTGCTGGAGGAGGAACTGGCGGATTTCCTGCTGGCTTATATAGACAGGCTGGAAACAACGGAACAGAAATTACAGACGGCATTTGCCTGTGAAAAAGCCTATCCCTTGCTCTGTAAAAAAAAGACAACGCCTTTATTTCTGGGCTATATTTTAAACCTGTGTGCAGGCCGCAGGGAATACGCACAACCACGTATGCTGGCTCTGCTGCGGTACAGCGAGTTTTTTATGCAGGGAATGTATACCGATCAAGAGCGCGAACAGGCGCTTGTCTGCTGCGAGCAGGCGCAAAAGCTGTATCAGGATGCAGGGATTCAAGATGCCTACCTGGAAAGCCTGCTCTATCAGACGCTTGGCAGGTATTGGGAAGGATGCGGCAGCGGCTGTGACAGTGAAAAAATTACAGAATATAAAAACAAATGCAATTATTATCTTCTTGCCGAGCACGACAGCGCCGAAAGGACGCAAAAAGAGCAGGCTGGCATCTGGGAGGACGCGGCGGCAGAGTATCACAGCATTGGCAATTACGCGATGGAAGCAGCGTGCTATCAAAAGCTGTTTGCGTTGGAGGAGGCGCTTTGCACAATGGAATTTACAGAGTACGCAGAGCTTGCCACAGGACAGGTTCTGTGTGATTTGAAACGCGGCAATAAGCAGCAGGCGTGCCGAAGAATCTGGGATTTGTATCAGCGTGCGGTTTCCTGTTTGCTACAGGCACAAAAAGGGGAGGAAACACAGCAGCGTCCAGAAGGATTCCGGCGGCAGGCACAAGTGTGCGCGGAACAGTTTCGGCAGCAGGCAGAGAGTTGCGCGGCGTTATTTGGGCAGGCAGGGATGAAGAAGGAAGCGGCATTGCTGTATGTCGCCGCAGTTATTGCAGCACTCGAACCCGTGCCCGATGCCGACATGCTGCTTTTGGCAAGGGGATGCGATGCAGAGGAATGCAGCCGCTTGGTTAAGGAGGCAGTAAGGCTGCTGCATGGCGGGATTACGGCGGACGAGGTGGACGTAGTGCTTGGGATTTTTGAAAAGCTGGCGCCGCTTTTGGAGGAAGAGGGGGCTTTTTTAGGGATGAAGGAGGAGATGGAGTGGTTTGTGAAGGTGTATCAGTATGGGGACGTGGAGTTTAAAAGATAGAGGGAGGAACAATGGATAAGAAAAGTGTGCCGCAGATGCAGGAGCAAATCGGCCAAATGAATGATACAGACGGGCTGTTTAAACTATTTCATTTTATACAAAAGATAGATATTGATCAGGATTATGCACAGATCGAAGATATCGGCTATCCGAAAGGAGACGGGTTGGATGTCAGTACGGATATGTGTTTTTATCAGATTAGAAAGCTTGCTTATGATGAAGAATATCCCAGAAGGGAGGCATTTGAAAATGTGCTGAATGCCTTGGATAATGAAGCATATAATTTTGTTTATATTCTTTCAGGAAACCACTATGGGGTGGAACTGTATATCGGTGTTGTGAAAAACCACCGGAAAAACTGTAAAACTTTGTCTACCGTTAATTATGGTGAAATCATAAAAAGCGCTTTTACAGGCAACTTTAATGGAAGTTTTTTAGAAAAGCTGGAAGCAGATGAGCTTAGAGAAAAGATCTTAACAAAGGCATGGGAATATAAAAGTGCGGGTGTGATTTCTGGAATTCCGTCTATGAATGAAAATGAAACAGGAAAAGAATTAGATTTCCAGGGCATAGACCGCCTGATCAACAGTATGCTTGGACAGAACTGGAGGATTGCTGTTATTTGCGAGCCGGTAAGCCGGCAGGAGATACTGAAAATGAAAGACGATGCTTATGAACTGTATAATCGGCTTTCGGTATATTCTAAGGTTTCTGTCCAAGAATCAATCAATAATGGAGACAGTATTTCCTTTGGAAGAAATGCTTCAGATTCTACAGGGAAAAACAGAAATTGGAGTCAAAGCGATACACAAACAAAGGGTAGTGCAAATGACAGAGGCACAAAAAACAACTCCTCTTCCAAGCTTTTCGGAAAGGGAGGCGGCGACAGCAAAGACCACAGTGAAGGAAAAAATTGGAGCTATAATCAAAACAGAGGTACATCTTTGGCAGTGACAATGGAAATGGCGAATAAACATGCACAGGATCTGATGCAGTATATAGAGGAGGATCTACTGCCGCGTATGAAGCAGGGATATGGGAAAGGGATGTTTCGGACATCACTGTATTATATGGCAGATAAGGTCACAACGGCAAACAGGCTCAGATTATCTATTATGTCATTGTTTCAGGGAAACCAGTCAACATTCAGCCCGCTGCTTGCGCAGGAACTGAATTTGAAAGATCCTCTTGGACAAAAGGCATTAAGAACATTTCAGAACAGCTTTTATGCAGAGAAAGATTATCCTCTGGATGCAGCGGTGCTTTTGAGCAAAACAGCGGATACACAGTTTGGGCTTGAAGTATCAGCTTGCCTGACAGCGAAGGAAGCAGGGATTTTGGCTGGGCTTCCACAAAAAGAGGTGCCTGGAATTGTACTGAGCGAGAGTGTGGATTTTGGGCTGAATGAACATGTAATCAGAAAGGAGGATGCCATAGATCTCGGTGTGTTTGTACAAAAAGGAAGAAAATTAGATATCCGCTTTTTACTGAAAAAAGATTCGATGATGAAACATACATTTATTGCAGGCGTTACAGGCATGGGCAAAACGACTACTTGTCACAGGCTGCTGGCAGCGGCAGGCATTCCGTTTTTGGTGATAGAGCCTGCAAAGACAGAATACCGGACACTTGCGAAGAAGGAGAGGTTTGGACAGGTATATGTCTTTACGCTTGGAAACGAAAGTATAGCACCATTTCGGCTGAATCCGTTTGAACTGATGGAAGGAGAGGTTATTTCCGCGCATATTGATATGCTCAAAGCAGCGTTTACCTCGGCGTTTCCGATGGAAGCATCTATGCCGCAGATTTTGGAAGAAGCAATGATCAGGTGCTATGAAGAGAAAGGATGGAATCTCGATACAAATGAAAATACAAAATATGGGAGGATAGATAAAAGAAATAAAGATAAGTGCTTTCCTATGATGTCAGATCTTTTAAAAACAATGAAAGAGATCGTAAAGGAAAAGGGATTTAGCGCTCAAATGCAGGCAGATTATGAAGGATCTTTGGTAAGCAGGCTGTCTAATCTTACGGTAGGAGCAAAGGGACGTATTTTGAACTGCCCATATTCCATTGACTTTCATTTTATCGTGCATCATCATGTGGTTATTGAGATGGAGGAACTAAAATCTCCAGAAGATAAGGCATTGTTTATGGGATTTATTTTATCAAGGCTGTCGTCTGTTATTAAAGCAGAACATAGAGAAAATCCACAACTTCGGCATTTGACCTTGATTGAAGAGGCGCATCGCCTTCTTGCAAAAGCTGATTATGCAGACAGCGGAGCAAAAAAGGCAGCCGTTGAGACGTTTACAGATTTGCTTGCGGAAATACGAAAATATGGTGAAGGACTGATTGTCGTAGACCAAATTCCAAATAAACTTGCGCCGGAAGTACTGAAAAATACAAACACGAAGATTATTCATAAAATTCTGGCAAAAGATGACAAAGAAGCAGTGGGAGATACGATGCTTATGGATGATAAGCAAAAGGAATATCTCTCTGCACTGGAGCTTGGACATGCAATTGTATTTTCAGAAGACACGGACAAGCCGGTTCATATATATGTAGAACGAGAAACGGATACGAATGAAGAGGAAATAGAGGATAGATTGGTTCAGGAGCTGTTTGAAAGCAGTCGAAATGATTTTGGAGATATCTATGAAGAGCGGGAGATACTTAAGATATATGAAATTTATCTTAACTATGCGGACAAAATAAGAAAACGGCAGGCAATTGATCCTGAGTTTCATAAAGTATGGAAGGAAAAGATTCAGAATATTTTAAAACGTACAAGATTTAGTGAAAAGGAAATTTTTATGCGGCTGTATGCAAATAGGGAGCGTCAGCTTGGATTTTCTATCGATGAGAAGCTGACGACGGAAATGGGTGAATTTTTGTATGAAATATATCAGCAGGATATGGTCGTATTTAAAAATTTGGATTACAAAAAATGCCAGGCAATTATATAGGAGGAAGAGATTATGTTTGGAATTATAGCAGGGGCGTTAGGAACTTTAGTTGCGGGGGCAGTATCCGTTTCAAAGGCGTTAGGTGTTATCGGGCTGGCTGTACAGGGGTTAAAGGCGATAGGCAATGCCATTGCGTCAATTGCTAAGGCTCTTGGTATCGTGAAACCGGAAACAGATATAGAGGAAATTGGTGACAGAGCTTTGCAGGCAGAGCAGTACGGCATTCAGCCGGAAAATTACGAATCTTATGAGGCATGGATAAAAAAGATCGAAGGCGATGATTGGGGATATGACCCGGAAAAAAACCGGGAAATAAGCTCCGAAGAAAAGATTTTAAAGGGAACAGAGGTTTCGGTAGCAGCTACGATGGAAAGGTTCCCAGAGTTTCCGATTTCAGAATTTTTAACTGTTACAGAAAAAAATCAGGATTTCTTTTCTACAGAAAGGATGTACGAAATAGGAAAGCTTGCGAAAACGGACCAGGATGCTTTTGGAAAGGTTGTGAACTATGTAACGGGGTCAGCAAAAGACCATACTACTGTGAATGATGCGATAGGACTTTTGATGGACATTGAAAAAACGATTGAGCCGGAGATCAGCGATGATAATGCATACGATAAAGCGGCGTCTTTTTATGTGATGGAATAGGCGGAAAGGGAAGACATATGAAATTTTTAACAGTAATAGGGAAACACGGATTGTATACATACCAAAAAGATGGGGAGAGATATCAGCTTCAGTATATTGAAGGCAGCGAAGCATACCCATATAACAGCAGCAGTGCGAATGAGGATATTTTTGCGTATATGGAGGCTTTGGCGAATGAAAAAAACCTGGGTACAGTAGCAAAACTGGAATTTGATGTTTTGGAGAGTTCGGATCAGTTTTGCAATAAGGCAGTCATTCAGGCTTTGGAAGAATATGTGGACAGGCGGTATTCGTTTGATGAAGCCTTGACAGCCGTATTAAAAAAACTGTCAAGAGATAAAAAGCTGCTGATTTCTGAGTATGGGATCAATTATGATGGCAGTTCTTACCAGATGGTAAACGGAAATGTAGAAAATAGAGAATTTGATTTGCTGGCGTATACCATACATAGTACAGATATGGTTGAATTGATGAACTTAGAATAGATTCGGGAGGATTAAAAGGATGGAATCAGTGATTTGTGCATCATGCGGGTGCCAAAATAACTTAAATGCGTATTTTTGCAAACAATGCGGACGCTTTTTCATGGCAGACAGTATTGAAAAAACACAAATTTTTGCCAATGAGGAAATGAAACTGAGCCGTATCATAGGCAATCTAAAGGAGAATCCGCATGTTGATATTTTGTGGAATCAAGCAATTGATACATATAGCAGAAAAGTGGAGCGTATACAGAGCCTGCTTAGGATCGAGGATATAGGGATTGAGTCACAGGAGCTCAGTCAGAAAATCAGTCAGTTTTTAAAACTCTGCCGGAAACCGGATTTTGAAATTGCTTTTGTAGGTACGATTAAGACAGGAAAATCCACTTTAATCAACGCGCTGCTGGGACATAATTATGCGTCTATGGATGTAACTCCTGAAACCGCAGTGCTTACAAAGTTTAGAAGCAGCGAACAGGATTATGTACATGTAACTTTTTACACAGAAAGGGAATGGAAAAAGCTGTGGGCTTCACTGGAAAAAGGCGCGGATAAGTTTTTGGAAGAATATCGTGAGCTGAAAGCCGAGCAGCAGAAGGGAAAGTGGATAGGACATGCACAAGAGCATATTGAGTTAGCAAATAGCCAGGTCAAAGAGGAATTGTCTAAATGGTCGTCCTCGAAAAGCGCGGTGCACTATTTTGTAAAGGAGATTGAGGTGGGGATCTCTACCCTGTCGAAAGAGTTTCCAAAGCAGGTAGTCTTTGTTGATACGCCGGGACTGTCCGATCCTGTCGCATATCGGTCTCAGATTTCCAGAGCATACATACGGAGTGCAAATGCCGTTTTAGTATGTGTGGAAGCAGCAAAAATCCATAAAGAAGAAGTGGAGACGATCGCTTCGGTGTTTTCTTTTTCTGCGCACAAGAAAAACAAAGTGTATTTAATCGCAACGCATTGGGATAAGCTGAATGATCCTTCTGCTGATTGGAAAAAGCAGAAAACGTATATGGTGCAGCAGCTTACCGGAAAAGGCTTTTATGATACAAAGCAGGATGCAGATGCAAATATTTTCCATGCGTCCGCCTATATGTACAATCTGCTGAGGGCGTATAAGACACTGGACAGGAGCGGAAAGAGGGCAGTCCAGATGTTTATATTTACACTGGATTTGGATATGGAGATGGGAGCGTTGACAGACGCGGACCTGAAAAAACTTATGGGCATGACCAATATCGGCAATATTCAAAAGATGATTACCGATGAGCTGGTAAACCAGTACGCACAGATTCTGCACCGTGATATTGAGAATTTATATGCAGATATTATGCATATGGCATCACGGGTAGCAGAAGAACGCAAAAATGCATTGGAGGAGAGGATTGCCATTTCTAATGCTGATATCAAAAAGGTGGAAATGAAAATGGAAGAGACGAAGAAGAACAGGGACCGTATTCTGCAATGCCAAAAGCAGTTGGACGCTGCGCTAAGCAGCGTAGATAAAAGTACGAAGAAGCGGCTGGATATGATCGTTTCAAAATTGGTGTAGCTTATGCGGGCATCAGAACTGGCAGGACGCCTGGACTATGATATGGTCGGGAAAGACCGTGATATCAGCGGGATATCTTACTGTAAACAAGCAAAGCGAAACGAGCTTGCAGTAGTCAGGCATAAAGCGGAAATAGCAGATACACAAGCAGACGTTTTGCTGACGCTGCCTGTATTTACAGACACGGGTAAAACACTTCTGGTCAGCTATGACAGTATAGAAACGGCGCTTATCAGAGTATGCCGCATCTTTGTGGAAGAAGGCATCTTAAAAGATTACCGGCTGCCGGTTCACATGGAGAAAACAGAAAATGGAGCTTTTATCGGAAAGAATGTGAGCCTGGGCAGTTCTGCTGAGGTCTGCCCGGGAGCTGTGATCGGCAATGATGCCAGCATAGGAGAACGCTGCGTAATCGAGCCGTTTGCTGTCATTGGTTCTGGCACGGTGCTTGCAGACGATGTGTTTATCGGGTCAGGAAGTAAAATCGGGGCAGAGAGCTTTTTTCATTCTTACGATAAGCTTTCAGGATTTTCGCATTTTGCAGGCTGCGGAAGGACAAGGATCGGCGAAGGAACGCATATTGGCAGCCAAACGGTCATACAAAGAGGCACGATATCCGATACGGTCATCGGAAAGCGCTGTATGATCGGAAACTGTATCGATATTGGGCATGATGTCAGGATCGGAAACGACTGCAAGATTGTGTCCCAGGCGGGAATCGCGGGAAATGCAGTATTGGGAAACGAGGTCATCGTATATGGGCAGGCTGGGATTGCCAATGACGCAGTTATAGGTAACGGTGTCATTGTAAAAGCAAAAACATTGGTCAGCAGGGCTGTAAAAGACCATCAGGTTATCTTTGGCAGGTTTGGCAGAGACTATCAGGAAGAACTCAGGGTTGCTGCAAAAATCAGGCGTTATTTTAACAGAAAGGACGGATAGTTATGGGTGGAGGATGCTGTATAGGAGATTTTTTGGGCTGCTGTGTGGGAGATTTTCATCTTCCGTGTTTTTTTGATTCTGGCTGTTGTGTTGGGAATAGCTGCTGTGTGGGAAATTCATCAAACCCTTCTGAATCAGAGCAGCACGCAAAAAAAATCGCGGAGGAACTGGCGGATATGAAAGAAGAGATCCAGGCATCGACAAGGAAGCAGGAGACGGAGATTATAGACTATATCAACAAGTCTATGAATACATTTATGGAGGAGATCGAACAGTTAAATCAGCAGTCTTTTGGCGGAGAACGCTTAAGAATTAATACCTCTGCGATTAACAAGAAAAATGAGGAGTTAAAGAATCGTGTCGTCGGCTGCGTAGGCGACGTGATGAATGACCGGCTGGTTCAGACAGACAAGGAATTAAGCGCCATACTGGAAGAACGGAAAGATAAAAAAAGAAAGAAAAATTTTGAAGCATTTGTAAAACGCGTGAAAAAAGAGGCGTTGGAGCAATTTAAAAAAGAAGTGGAAAAGACAGTTGCCGCACAGTCCAAGGTGGTTTCTGATGAGATCAGGACCAGAAAGAAAGAGATCAACAAAAGGCTGGAGGAATCGATAACGGAGCTGACAGAAATTATGGAAATCAAAGAGAAGAATGATTCTGAGCTTGCCCAAAAACAGATTGGGTATATGTACCAGAGCAGTCTTTGTGATTTGCTGATCAATGAAGCGGCAGGATAAGTAGGGATGCAAAGAGATCACAGAAGGTAAAGGAGTTTGAATATTATGCAGATCATCATATCCGCAAATGAAGAGATCCTTGCAATAACGGCAAATACGAAAGCCGCTGTTTCAGAGGATATGGAGGAAGAAGCATATTGGAATTGGCTTCGTGGGGCAGGAAAGGATGAAAATGGGAATACAGAAGGCTTACAAAAGATCCCGGTTTAATTATGTTTGCAGCAAGGAAAACGGGCATTTGATCTATAATACACTTTATAATTCTCTGTCCAGATTAAAGGAAGAGGAATATCAGCAATACAGGCGGCTTGACACAGCAAAAGAAGAGCTTGTCCGTGAATTTGCCAGCCAGGGCATCGTTGTCAGAAAAGAAACGGATGAATTGCGTCTTTATCGGATCTACATGCTTTTGGCTGCGAAGTACCAAAAACCAAAGCCGAATATTACGGTTGCGCCGACCATGGAATGTAACGCGAGATGTTTTTATTGTTATGAACAAGGCGTCAGATGTACAAAAATGCCAGAGGGCTATGCAGAAAAAATCTTAGAGTTTTTAAAAAAGATGGATATAAGCAATGGCATCCATCTTACCTGGTTTGGCGGCGAACCGCTGCTCAACCAGCAGTGGATGGATTCTTTTTGCGAATGTTTAAGGAAGGAAAAGATCGCGTTTACATCGTTTATGATTACAAACGGCAGTAAGATCGATGAGCAAGTGATCAGTAAAATGCGGGACTGCTGGAATATCAAAAGCATACAGGTTACACTGGACGGAAGCGATGAAGAATATATCAAAAGAAAACAGTATATTGACCAGGATGAGTCTGTATATGGCAGGATTCTGCAAAATATAAAGAAGCTTTCAAGAGCAGGAATTTTTGTGCAGATACGCCTTAATATAGACAGAGAAAATACAGAAAGTGTTTTGGAGCTGGTACAGGATCTGCAACAGGGCTTTTATAAAAATACGAACGTTACGTATTATCCGGCTTTTTTAACCGGCAGCAAAAACGCATTGTCCGAACGCGAAAAAATTGATATTATAAAGCAGATCTTAAGGGCAGATAAAAACAAGCTTCCGGTAAACAGCTATTTATATAAGCTGCCCAAAACAACAGCCTGTTATTATCATCAAAAAGGAGCCTATTCCATAGATGCAAACGGAGATATTTTTATATGTGAGCGAATGCTGGGGCATTCTGATATGGCATTGGGCAATGTGAATGATCATTTTGAGCCTGGTATTGAAAGGAGGGAACTGTCCGCCGGCGAACAGTCCTGCCAAGCGTGCGTATTCCTTCCAAAATGCCTGGGAGGGTGCCAGGATGCCAGGATACATGGAGATGCGCCATGCTTTATTGACCGATATATGATCATGGCATATTTGGAAATGCTGTAATATAGGAGAGTGGATATAGTGGAAAACAGAAGTGATTTAGAAAGCCGACTGGATCAGATAGAAAGTGTCCTTAAGATGCTGCTTGTCAGCACTGTGCTAAATAAAGACGTAGAGGAAAAATTACGAAGGGAGAGCGAACAGAAGGCAAGAAGCCTGTTAGAGCCGTTAGGGTTTTTGAATATTCGCCTGAATTGCATTGAGAATGATTTTTATGTGTTTGTCGGGCTGGATAAAAATAAATCGTTAAAATCGATCAAGGAAATGTATTTGCAGGCGGAGAAATTGCTGGATGGCATAAAAATAGTGTTTGTATTTGAACAGCTATCTCAAAAAAGAAAGAACATATTTGAAAATAGTCGGATTTCTTATTGTGTTGTGGGCGGAGAAATAAGAATATTTTAATAAAAGGACGCTGGAGGAAGGGGAGCGGGGCTTGCTTCCTGTTTTTGAAACTGTGCAGATCAATAAAATTATTTTCGTCATATTTGCCAGTTTACAGAAAGCCGTCTGTGTGCTACACTTGGTTTAATTCAGGTTCAGCTTGGATTTTGTTTTCGGTTTTGTTTTTTCTTATTTCTGTATCCGGCGTTTCGCCAGATTTTTCATGTATTTGTGTTCCATTGGTCAATAAGACGGCGGACCAGCCAGAGGGGGATTTGCTTGGACAGGCAAAGCAGCGGGTTTAAGAAATGACCAAAACAAACATTGACAAAACCGCAAAATTATAATAAGATAAAACCAAGAAAGCGAACATTTGTTCATGGAATGGGATAAAGGAGACGGAATATGGCAAAGGAATCAAAGGAAATCAAAGAGATGAAAGAAAGCAGGGAAGAAAAGCTAAAAGCGCTTGACGCAGCGATCCTCCAGATCGAAAAACAATATGGTTCAGGCTCAGTCATGCGGCTTGGAGATAAATCCAGCCATATGGATGTGGAAACAGTGCCGACCGGGTCTCTCAGCCTGGACCTTGCCCTGGGGCTCGGCGGCTTGCCAAAGGGCAGGATTATCGAGATCTACGGTCCAGAATCAAGCGGTAAGACGACCGTTGCCCTGCATGTAGTAGCAGAGGTGCAGAGGACAGGCGGGATCGCCGCGTTTATCGATGCCGAACACGCGCTTGACCCGGCTTACGCACGCAAAATCGGCGTCCAGATCGAAGATCTGTATATTTCACAGCCAGACAACGGAGAACAGGCTTTGGAAATTACGGAAACAATGGTGCGTTCCGGCGCGGTAGATGCCGTGATCGTGGACTCCGTAGCGGCGCTTGTGCCAAAGGCAGAGATTGACGGCGATATGGGCGATTCCCATGTCGGCCTACAGGCACGCCTGATGTCCCAGGGGCTTCGCAAGCTGATCGGAATCATCAGCAAGACAGACTGTATCGTGATTTTTATCAACCAGCTCCGCGAAAAGATCGGCGTGATGTTCGGCAACCCAGAGACGACGACAGGCGGACGGGCGCTAAAGTTTTATTCTTCAGTACGCCTGGACGTTAGAAAAATTGAGACACTAAAACAGGGCGGCGTGATGGTAGGCAACCGGACAAGAATTAAGGTTGTAAAAAATAAGATCGCACCGCCATTCAAAGAAGCGGAATTTGATATTATGTTCGGCGAAGGCATTTCCAGAGAGGGAGATATTTTGGATATTGCAGCGAATGTCGGTATTGTCAGCAAGTCCGGCGCATGGTATGCCTATGAAGGAGAAAAGATCGGGCAGGGCAGGGAAAACGCGAAGCAGCTTTTAAGAGAACGCCCGGAGCTTTGTGAAGAAATCGACCAGAAGGTGCGTGCGCACTATGAGAAGGTGCGCAGGGAGGAAGCGGAAAAAGCGGAGGCGCTGGCGGCAGCGAAGGCAAACAGGGCGGTGTTTGGAAGTGGTGCTGCGGTTAAAGAGGATGCGGATAAGATGTCTGCGAAGAAAGTGGATGCGGCAGGGAAGGCGGGAGAAAGTGCTGTAGAACAGACGGTGCCAGGGAAAAATTAAGAGGTATATGCAGGGGGCAGAAATGTTTTTGGTGCAGTGAGATTGAATAGATGGGCGGTATTTTTTGATGGAGGGACGCTGGAGGAAGGGGAGCGGGGCTGGCTTCCTGTTCCGGTTCCAAAATGTAAGGAGCCCTAAGCATCCTGCGTTTACGCTGAGGCACCGTCCGG
>CAMUPC010000004.1 GCA_947090545.1 uncultured Eubacterium sp.
GGGCTCCTTACATTTTGGAACCGGAACAGGAAGCAAGCCCCGCGCCCCTTCCTCCCGCGTCCCTTTCTCAAAAAATGCAGCACTTAACCGAAATTGTTTCCCAGACAAATATTTTCCATTATGCACAACTTTTACAGCTCATCGGTTCTCATCTTCATTCATACGTTTATTTTGGGTTTGTGGGTACAAGATTCTGTTTGCTTTTTGGTATAAAAAAGACTGCTGAAAAATTCCAGCAGTCTTTTTTGAAAAACCGGCTATTTACCGAGCTTATGGATATTATGTATCAGTTGGTTTGACACGGAAGTAATATGGTTTGTCGCATCCCGGCAGGATGAAATAATTTTTTCAAATTGATATACATTTTCGAGTGTTGTCTTGGCACTCTCTTCATTTTCATTTGAAAAATCTGCAACGCTTTGTACTTCTGTCAAAATCGAATCTTTATTACCGTTTAAGCTTTGTACGTCAGCTTCAATCTCGCTGATAGCGCCAGCCACCTGGTTTACTTCTGTCCTTAAGGAATCAAACAGGCTGCTTGTCGAATTGATCTTTTCTGTCTGTTCTGCAAATGCGGACGTTACTTTTTGTGTAATCTCCACACTGAACTGGGCATTGTCGATCAGCTCATTTACACTTTCGTTGATCTGCTCTGTCGATTCTTTGGACTGGTCTGCAAGCTTTCGGATCTCTTCTGCAACAACGGCAAATCCCTTTCCGGCTTCTCCGGCACGAGCCGCCTCGATGCTTGCGTTCAGGGCGAGCAGGTTTGTCTGGTTTGAAATGCTTGCAATAATTTCTGTTGCGGTACGGATATTCATAGCGGATTTATTTGTCAGCTCTGTCTGTTCGCGTACTTTTTCAATCGATTCGCTGTTTTCGCAGTTCAGCTTGATTAGTTCTGTAATATAGGTTTCCACAGACCTGTTGCAGTCCTGCATATTGGAAGCGCTTGCCGTCAAATCTGCAATATTTGAGGAAATATGCTCGATTTCACTGCTGACGGAATCCAGCTCTGTTGTAATCTTGTGCATCCGTTCCGCCTGTGAAATAATATTTTCAGAAATAGAGTTGACGTTATTGCTCATATCTTCTTCTGCGGTTGTCATTTCCTGGAACAGGGTGTTAAAATCTTCGGTTACTTCTCCAAGTTCTGCTGTGGCGCTTTCAATCGACGCGATGACTTTTGCATAGGAAACGGCAATTTCATTGACGGTTTGAAGTATTTCGCTTACTTTGCCGTTGCTCTGGTTCGACGGTATGGAGAGCGCTTCCAAAGAAACGGTACCGTCTGCAATGCCGGATACGTTGGTTAAAAACTTATGTACGACGTCTGCGGCAAGCTTGGCAACTACTAATGACGCCGCATAGCCGATGAGCGCGCCGACGATAATGAGTATAATGCCGAACATGCTGCTTTTTAAGACTAAAATAGTGACCAGCGCTGCCCAAATGCCGACAGCAAGAACCGGCAGGCTGATGACGATGGCAAGTGCTGTTAATAATCTTTTCTTTTGTTCCTGATCCATTTGCATATCTTCCTGTCCTCCATGCGATAGATTTGATTTGACAAACAAACCTTTAATACTATATTAATTTGAATTGCGCCAGTTGTCAATGGATTCTATTTTAAAATTTTAAAAAAATTTGTATCCTGGGCAAAATTGCTGATTTCATATAAAAACAGCGTTTCTGATGGATTGGTTTCCTGTATCAGCTTACTGATAGGCTGGTTGTAATACCGCAGGTCTATCATAACGATCGTTTGATAGTCCGCCATGAAAAACGGCACGGCACTGTTCGCGAAAGAATCTTTTATCATAAGCAGCGTTTTTTTAGATGTGCTGTTTTTGGTATGGATCTCGATCCTGCCGAAATTTCCGCCGAAATAAACGCCGTATTGGTCTTTGGTATCCAGCTTGCCCCAATCGTAAATACTGTCTGTTTGCCTGCCGTCAATGGTGACTGTTGCTTCCGGCACATGGACGGGCAGGAAGAAATGGTCAGGCTGGGCGTGAAAATCCGGCGCCTTGGAATACAATGTGCCGAAGAAGTCTTTACGCACACAGCCTGGTTCAAATGCTTCAAGCGCCGCAGGCTTTATGCCCTGTGTCCGGCACCATTCCGTATAAGCAAGGTACGCCGCATCCATGGTCCAGTGATGGTCTGTTTTAAAATAAAGCTGCCTGTCGTTTGCGTGTTCCAAAAGCACAGGGCGGATATCGAGAAAAGACACTTGGCGCAGCATTTGCGGGATTTTTGCGTACAGCCTGTCAGACTGGAATAATACAGCGTTTGCCGGCAGCAGCCCGGTTAAAAGGCTGCCTTTGGATGGCACTGGCAGGAAGGAAACGTCAGTATCGTAAGTATTTGCGAACTGTTCCAGAAAGCGAAGGTTATTCTGCCAGCGCGTGTCAGACAGATGGCTGTCTAGGATACGTTCAAAATAATACCCGTCTTTGCCAAAATAGACGCCGCCGATATCCTGGAAGCCGACAGCACGCTGCATAGCCGTTGCAAGCTTCATCCAAAGGTCACGGCATAGAAACTGGTCATTGGCTCCGTCCGTCAAGTTTTTCTGCATGGAAGTATCTAAAAAATCAGAAAAGGATGGGGCCTTTAGCGTCGTCAGATAACGGTTTTCATTTTCGGAATAGGTACGCTGCGGCAGTATGAACAATAAAATGCCGCATACCGCAAGAAACAGGACCGACAGGATGAAAAATACGGCAAACGGTTGTTTCTTTTTGTTTCTATTGTACATAGGTTGCCTCCTTTTGATCCGTGCAGGATGTTAAAATCGAAAGTACAAAAACGGATTATAGCTGCCGCTTACAAGCATTGCCATGCTCAGCAGCAAAACGAGCAGGCACCAGGCGCTTTTGAGCCAAAAGGCAGCGGGCTGCCCGGTTTTGACAGCAATTTTTTCCAGAAAGGCGCCGCATACTTTTGCCGGAAGCTTTGTAGAGGCAAGGGCAAGGATCGTCAGGAAGGCTGCGTGCGTTGTCCATTCATAAAGCGCGAGCTGGTTGAACGGCAGGGTGCCAATGCCGAAAAACCATTTTAAGTACTGGGACAGCCGGGCGATGTCATCGCAGGCAAATATGATCCATCCAAGTATGATCCAAAACAGTGCATACAGATGCTGGATCACTGCCGGAAGGCGTTTAAGCCATTTTAACAGGAACGACTTTTCTATTACGAGCAGGATAAAAAAGTAAAGCCCCCATAAAATAAAATTCCATCCGGCGCCATGCCATAAGCCAGTAAGAAACCATACAACAAGCAGGTTGGCTACCTGCCTTGCACTGCCTTTGCGGTTGCCGCCCAGCGGGATATAGAGATATTCGCGGAACCAGCTACCAAGCGTCATATGCCAGCGGCGCCAGAATTCGGTAATGCTTTTTGCCATATAAGGATAGCAGAAGTTTTCCGGGAAATGAAACCCAAACATCTCTCCAAGGCCGATTGCCATATCGGAATAACCGGAAAAATCAAAATAAATCTGAAAAGTAAACGAGAGGGCGCCAAGCCAGGCAAGCGCCATCGACTGGTCGGACGCGCCCAGGCTGTAGATCTCATCCCAGAGTGCCCCGATTTGGTTGGCAAGCAGCACTTTTTTTCCAAGCCCAAGCAAAAAACGGTGCATACCTGCCGCACAAAGGGAAAAAGAGGTTTCCCGCGTATCCACTTCGTCCGCTATATCGCTGTAGCGTACAATTGGCCCGGCAATGAGCTGCGGAAACATGCACACATACATGCCAAACGAGACAAGGTTATGCTGTGCCGATACCTGTCCGCGGTATACGTCGATCGTATAAGACATGGTCTGGAACGTGTAAAAGGAAATGCCAATCGGAAGGGAGAGCCCAAGCAGCGTAAACTCGCTGCCAGACAGCGAGTTTACAGTAGTAAGGAAAAAATCCGTATATTTAAAAAAGCATAAAATGCTGAGGTTGCCAATGACAGAGGCTGCCAGTACGAGCCTGCCGCAAGTATCTTTTTTCCCTTTTGCCTCAAAATATTCCAAAAGCCTTCCGTTACAATAATCAAATAGAGTGGAAAACAGCATAATCGCAATGTATGTTGGTTCGCCCCATGCATAAAAGAATAAGCTTGCCAGCAGTAAAAAAAAGTTGCGAAGCTGCTTTGGGCATAAATAATAGAACAGGATGACTGCCGGGAAAAAGATACATAAAAATACGATACTGCTAAAGACCATATTTTTTGTCTCCTTTGTTGTAATTATTGTTCTGCTGATGAAAAGCCTGCCTCAAATGCTTTTTGGACAAGCCCGCATTTTGCGCTAATAATCAGCGCTACGTAAGTCCCCTGCCTGGTTATGACAGCTTTTTCGGTCAGTGCGACCTGGTCGGGCGCATATTCCTGAAAGGTTCCCTGGCGGCTTTCGATGTGGCTGTGCATCGCCTGCATCATCGACGGGACGTCAGACGCGTCTTTTAGCTTGATGACAGCGATCTCTTCAGCAGTGCCGTCGGTGGCGTATGCATAAAAATAGGAGTCTACCACGTCATAGCTTAAATCGCTTAAAGAGGTAAAATTTAATTCTGCCTGTTCGTCCGCGCTGGAGACTTTGGTCATCTCAGGAAGCGTGGTGTCAGCAGCAAGCATTTCTTCCTGTAGCTTTTCGATAGAAACAGCTTCCTTGGATGCCTGGCTGGAATTTGGGCTGCCGCAGCCGGCTGTCATCGTCAGCATAGCGGCTATTAATACGCAGCTTATATATTTTTTCATATGCAAAAACCTTTCTTATCATTCATGATAGATTTTGAAGTATCCATACCGGCTCGGTGAAAGGCTGGTTAAAGGATACGCTCTTCCATTACGATATTTGTGGAAACTTCTTTTGTGTCACTGCTTTTGGTATCCGCTTCTTGCGGGGCATCTACGCCGAATGCTTTTGTAATTGCTTCCAGCATTTTCTTGCCTTCAGGCGAATCCTCATCAAAGGCGGATTCTTCTGTTTCTCCATAATTACGGATGAAAATACCTAAAATATACTGGTCTTTTTCATCCTGATACCACATGCCTCCCATATTGTAGTTTTCAAATCCAGGCATGGACGTCATAGCCATATTCATCTGATTGACAAGGTAATCCGCAATTGGCAGTTCCTCTTTGTCCAGTGGCTTTTGAAATTTAAAAAAGGCAGAGGAACGTTTTTTATCGAGCGCCTTTTTGATTTGTGCAGGCACCTTGAAGATATCCTTGAGCTCTTTGTTATTTTGTACCGCATAGGAATATTTGATGCCTTTTGCCTGTGGAAGCGCAGAGTCATCCCAGTCGTGGGAGCTTCTGGAGATATCGTCTGTCATATTAAAGTTCTGGTACTGGCATTTTCCGGCTACATCGGAATAGATGTCGACCTGGTACCATTCCTGGTCGTCGAGCTGTACCATATCCCAGGAATGGTATTCATTATGTACAATATGGCAGTCCATGCCCAGCATATTCATAAACAGGCGAAACGTGGTTGCATAGCCGACACAGACCGTACTTTGTCCGCTTAAGGCGCCATGCGGCGTATAGGCGCTGCTGTTTGAGCCTGGCAGCGTTACAGACGAACCGTGTCCCTGGCCGACATGCTTAAACATCCAACGGTAAACGGCAAGTTCTTTTTCATAATTGCTCATGCCGTCTTTAATAATTTTTTTTAAGACGTCGGACGCCATTTTCAATGTTTCTTTGTCCTCGTCCTTGAGCCCGCTGTCATCGCCGTTTTTGTATGCATCCGAAATATGCGTGGTACTGCGGATTTCATACTGGTTGCCGACCTTGTAGCCGTCTTCCTGGTAGGTATTTTCTTTTTCCTCTTCTTTTGCCTGGCGTTCCAACTGGTTATCGATGAATTTATTTACTTTTCGGTTTTGTGTGGCAGACTCGCCAGCCTGGTAGACATTCAGCCCAAGGCTTGCGACCAGGCACCCGGCAAGTGCGACGGAGACAACTGTTTTTGCAGCTTTTTTGCCTTTTGCATGGTTTTTTTCATCGCTCATAATTTGATTCCTCCTCATTTGATCTGCCAGCCCAGGCAGATTGTTACTATATATTGTTAGACGTATAACAATCCCCAAAAGTTTCAGTAAAAAAAGAATTTTAAAAGAAAAACACCGTCAAACGGACAGTGTTTTTGATTCTTTATGAAAGACAGCCATAAGAAAAAGCCCTAAAATAAAGATGGCGACGGAAATCAACTGTGAAGTAGACCAGCCGCCCCATGCTCCGCGAAAGTCGTTTCTAAGCGTTTCAATATAAAACCTTCCAACGCTGTATAAAATCATATACATAGCGCCGACAGTGCCGTCTTTTTTTGTTTTCGCAGAATACCAGAACAGGAAGCCGGCAATGCAGAAATTGCCTGCGCTGGATATAAGCTGCGTTGGAATTAATGGAACGTGGTTTGGCGCAAAGTCAGAATGCGTGTATATAATATGGAACCAGGAATCGGTCTGTCTGCCGTAACAGCATCCGGCGAAGAAACAGCCGATCCGCCCAAAGCCCTGTGCTACCGCCACAGCCGGCATGGCCAGGTCGAAATATTTCAGGAAAGAAACCTGCTTTTTTTTACAATAGAGGTATCCATATAAAACGCCGAAGATGATGCCTCCGTAAACGACATAGCCATTTTTAAAATTCCATAAAATTGACGGGTCTTGGCGTATCTGCGGGATACTGATGATATAATATAAAATCCTGCTGCCTGTTAAAATGCCTAACACGGCACAAAGCAGGATGCCCCATAAAATATCTTCGCTTAATCCCCTTTTTTTGGCACGCACACAGCAGATCAAATACGCTGCGGCGAAGCCAATGCCGATCATCAAGCCATACATATGGATGGTGAAGGGGCCGATTTGCAAATTGTTTAACATGCTGCATGTTCTCCTGTCAGTCCTTTTTTGTGCTTACTTTATCTGAAACGTAATGATTTTCTGGTTTCCCGCACGATCCATAACATCGAGTGTATACGTTCCTTTTTTTGATACTTTCGTTCCGGTTTTTATGGCTTTTCCATTTAGCAGTGCCTTTTGAACGCCGCTTCCTTTGTCGGAAAAACGAATGGTACGGGCTGTTTTGTAAGACTTACCGTCTGCGGCGCCTTTAATGGTTGGTTTTGTTTTATCAATGCGAAAACGCAGCTTTGCTGTGTTGCCGTTGATATCGGTTGCTGTAATCTGATAGACGTCCTCCCCGGATAAGAACAGGCTGTCAGAGCCTGCGGATTCTCCGTTGACTTCTACTTTTTGCAGCAGGTTTTCAGACTGAACCGTTATGGCTACGCCTGTACGATAGGCTCCCCCATTGACGGCTCCTTGATAGCTTGGCGCGGACAAGGAATTCGTCGTTTGAAAAAGTGCATACAGCCGTTCGGTTCCCAGCTTTTTTAAATCCCATACGACGGTTTTTCCATCTTCTTCGACAACTCCGTTTGTATCCGTAACATCATAAGGAAAAGAAACAGCCAGGGACATTTTCATTTGTTCCAGCTGAGACGCCAGTTTTTTCTGCGTTTTTTCGTCGACAGAGCTTAAAAGCTGTTCAAATTCTTCTGCCAGCCCGTCCGGGCTTTCTTCCTCTTGCTGATTTTCATCAAAAGGAATATAGACATCGGATTTAGTAAAATAGTTTTTCGTAAAACGGATCGACTGCGGCTGCCCGCTTGATAAGATTTGCTGAAGCTGCGCCGTATCTTTAAAATCCATGTTAAAATGAAATACTTTGGAAACCGTCCCGTCCACGTTCTCGTTTGAGACGGTAACGGAGGCAGACGGGTAAAGGGCACGGTAATATGCCAAAACCATATCTTCTTCTACGATGCCTGCAATTGCCGCGTCCCAAAGATCCTGGCTGATGGCAACCGTTTCTTCATAGCTGCCGGAAGCATTTTCCCGGATGACAACATGGATCTTTTGCGAGCATCCCGCCAACGTGACAGCGGCAAGCACCATTACCATAAGCAGGCTGAGTTCTTTTTTTATTTTTCCACACATGCTGGCTCCTCCACTTGCTGCAATCGGTGCAGCGCCCGGTAAAAATGGTAGTAACTGATTCTGTTTGTTAACAATACAATATCATACCTTGGGTTGATCTACAAGCCCCTTTTTTTCGGGATTAGCAGCAGGCCAGTCAGCACAATCCCTTCCAGTAAAAAGATGCAGACCGGTTCCAGCAAGGCACGGTAAGCGCTGGAAGGGTCTGTCAGGCTTCCGAGAAAAAGGTTTTCGCTCAGCAAAATAAAACCGCAGGTCAGATAAACGCTCATATGGATCAAGCGGGTCGGTTTTCCGCGCATTGTGCGGTATATGCCATTTACGTACATTGCTGTATGGTAAAGGATTATGGCATAAAGCTGCCAGTGAATGATTGGCCCGATGTCTGCCGGCTGGATGCCAAATGGCAGGTTTTCCCCCACCGGATAGGAGGACAATTGCGACAGCATCAAAAGCAAGAGCAGGATGCTGTAGCAGGTAAGCAGTATCCCGGCAAGAGCCTGGATTTTTTCGCGTTTTCCTGTTTTTAAGCCCAAAAGAGGAGCGGGAAGCAGCGCTTTTGTAATGACAAGCAAAAATGGCAGGAAAAAGTAGTAAAGCCCGATTGGGCGGCTGAAATAGCTGCTCATGGATGTTATCATGCCTAGCAGTACGAAAGCAGCAAGCACAATGCTTCCATACGAGCCCTTTTTCATAAAGTAGCGTTTTACTTTTTTCATATAATCGATTTGTTCCGCTTCTGTGCGTTCAGCAACAAAGTCTGTTTGCCGCATTACATCAGCAAGGCTTTTGCAGGCGCTGCATTCGGATAAATGGGCTTCTACGGCATGTCTGGTATCATCCGTACACAGCTCTTCCAAATACGAAGGCAGCAGGTCTTTTACGATGTTGCAGCTTAGCTTGTTCGTTTTACTCATGTCTCATCCTTCCTTTCAATAATGCTTCCTTTCCGCGGTAAAAATTTACGCGCGCCCAGTTTTCGCTTCTTCCTAAGATCTCACCGATTTCTTTAAAGGAAAGCGCGCCTGTAATGCGCAGGTACATCACTTCGCGTATCGCTGGAGAAAGCTTTTGCATATCCTTTAGCACATCGAACAGTTCAATATGTGTGGCGGCGTGATGCCAGGCAGGGTCTTCAGGCTGGGAGCCTGCCTGCAAGCCTTGCGTGCTGCCACTTTCTAGTTCCAGCTCCAGAGGCGCCTCGCGTTTGTGCTTTTCCCAGTGGCGGTATAATAAATGCTTGGCAATCTGGCACAGCCATACAGAGACTTTGCAGCTTCCGTCAAACCGCTCGATTGCTTCATAAGCCTGCACAAATGTTTCCTGGGTTAAGTCCTGTGCAAGCTGTTTATCGTGGCAGCTCTTATATAGGAAGTGATATACGATTTTCGCATTTTGCCTGTAAAGCTCATCTAAGTCTGCCATGTTTTTCCTCCTTTCTGTTTAGGCGGCATTCCTGAAGGTGTAAAGTGCTTTGCCTTTTACCTTATAGATCCGTTTGGCGTGGATTTCGTTACATGTATATTTCAAATTTCTAAAAAAAATCCTGCATAAAAACCAACGGCAGGTTTTTATGCAGGATAGGATCTATTTTGGAGCAGTTCGACACGAAAAAACGGTTTATTTTTGCATGATAATCTTGCATAGTTTTTAAATAATGACAGATTTCCTGCAAAAATTAGGAAAAAATGGATGTTACTGCCAGTTTATTATCTGAATGCTACAGTATGTGGCGCTTAAGCAGAATTTTTGTCAGCAGTGTTGTCTTTTTTTGCATCTTGTTTGGCAGGTTCGCCGCCGCTTTCTTCCAGTAAATGGGATAAAGGCTGGAACGTATACCCCATTTCTTCCCATTTTGTCAGCAGCTCATCTAAGATTTCTCCGTTTGTCTTGGAAGTGCTGTGCAGCAATACAATGGCGCCTGGATGGATTCTGCCGGTCAGCTTTGCAAAAGCTTCTTCGTGAGAAGGCTGTTTGTCTTCATACCAGTCTACGTACGCAAGGCTCCAAAAAAAGGTGTGGTAGCCAAGCTCTTTTGCCATTTTCAAATTGACGGTACTGTATTTTCCTTGCGGCGGGCGGTAGTAATTCGCCATTTCTTCCCCGGTAACCTGCTTAAATAAGGCAGCGTTGTCATCCAGCTCTTTCTGGAAGGACTCGACCGTTGCAATCGAGGACATATCTGGATGATGGTACGTGTGGTTGCCTACAGCATGGCCTTCCTGTATTATTTGTTTGGCAAGGCCAGGGCTTGATTCCAGAAAATGCCCGACGACAAAAAAGGTACCCTTTGCTTTATGCTTTTTTAGTGCCTGTAATATGTATTTTGTATTGCCGTTTTCGTATCCGCAGTCAAACGTTAGGTAAATGACTTTTTCCTTGCCGCTGCCCACGAAATAGGCATCGTTTTGGCGCAGCTCTTCTGCCGGAGCATTCCCCGTAGGTTGTTTCTCTGAGCCGCTTTCGGAAAAACCAAGCCCCCAGTTATCGGCTTGCGGCACGATCGCATAGGTGCTTTGCCACTGCCTGACGCCAGAGGCTGCTGTGCGGCCGGAAAGAAATGCTGCCGCGAGTACGCAGACTGCTGCAAGCCCTTTGAATTTTTTTTGCATCCTGTTCTTTCTGCGATTCTGTTCTTGCTTTTATTTTATGCACAGGATACATGATTTATGTTTCAATTTATGTTTCAATTTATTTCTCAATAGATGGAATTGGCATTTTTAATATATTTTTTTCTTTTGCTGGCGGGAAATCAGCCGGATCAAAAGCTTCTGCGGGAGAAAACGCCCAAAAACGGCAGCGGCTTTGATACGGAGCGTTGGAACAATGACGGTTTGGCGCCTGAGCATTTGCCTTAGGGCGTAGGAAGCACACCTCCCTGCGGAAATGCCTTTTAGGTTAAATTCTACGTTTGCCATGCGGTTAAATTCGGTATCTACTGGCCCGGGACACAGGCAGCCGATATATACGTTGCTGCGGCTTTCTGAAAGCTCCATAGCGGCTGCCCTTGTCAGGCTTGTTACATAGGCTTTTGTTGCATAATAAGCCGCCATATAAGGGCCGGCTGGGAGCAGCCCCGCGCTGGAAGCTACGTTTAGGAGATAACCGTAATCAGATTTTTGCATCTTTTGTGCCATCTGCTTGGTAAAAAAATGAACGGCACGCACATTTAGGCTGATCATTTCAAGTTCCTTATCCAAGTCGCCTCCAAGAAACGGCGCGCAGTCGCCAAATCCGGCGTTGTTAATAAAAATCTCTACATTTTTATCTGCGAGTGCCTGCATGACACGCCTGCATTCGGATAAGTCTGACAAATCGGCGGGAAGTATTTCACAGTCTGTACAAAGCTGCTTTGCCAGGCTTTCCAGGCGTTTTTTTCTGCGCGCGACCAAAACGAGGGAATAGCCTTTTTTTGCCAAAAGCCGGGCAAACGCGGCGCCGATGCCGGAGCTTGCCCCGGTAATTACTGCATATTTTTTCATAGAGCCTCCTTTTTATCTTTGTCAATTTTGCAAAATTCCCGGACATCGTGTATGACCTCGTTGATACACCAAAGCAAGTGGTCAAAGGCGCCTGCTTCATAGAACGTGGTTAAAATCATACCGATTGGGATAGCTATAATCATACCAATGACGCCTTTTATTTTATACCCGATAAACATAAAAAACAAGGTAGTAAATGGGTCAAGCCCAACGGATTCGCCGACCAGTTTAGGCTGGATCAATTGGTGTACGACTAAGGATACAGCATATAAGGCAAGCATCCCTACTGCGGTTGCAAGATTGCCTGAAAAAATTTTTACAACTGCCCATGGAATTAAGACGGTGCCGGTCCCAAAGACAGGCAGCATATCCAAAAAAGCGATACCAAAGCCAATCAGCCACGCATAATTGACTCCGATAATCATAAGCCCCAGCATAATGACAATGTAGATAACAAACATAATTTTAAGCTGTGCCTTAAAATACCCGCCGACGGCGCGCAGCATATGTCCATAGATTAAACGTGTTTTTTCATGTACAGAGGCAGGAATATGGCGGTTCAGCGCTTTTAAAAGCCGTTCTCTGTCCGCGATAAAAAAATACGTAGCCAAAAGCCCCATAATCACGCTGACCAAAGCGTCTGGAATGCTTGTGGCAAAGCCGCTGATTGCGGAAAATGTCGGCTCCTTGTAGTCGTTGACCAGGCTTCCAAGCGTATCCTGTAGCATGGTGCTAAGCTCCCCAACGTCTAAATGCGCAAGCGCAGGCACTTTATGCAGCAGCGACTGTAGCTTGTCGAACGCCGCAGCAAGCTCTACGCCGGCGTTTTCATACATGGTCGGAAGATAGTCCAGGAATCCGCGGATGCCTACAGCAAGCAGCACGCCAGTCCCATAGCAGGCAAATACCAAGAGGGCAATGACGAGGACGATCGTTAAAAAAGTACCGTATTTCCGCTTGATTTTCAGCTTTTTCTCTAAAAACCGGACGAGCGGGTTTGCAATCAGCGACAGCAAAAAGCCGATCACAAATGGCATAAAAAAGACAATCGCCTTCGGCAGCAAAAAGCACAAAAGAAACAAAAGCAGGACAAACGCTGCCAGGTTGCAAAAGATTTTAAGATATTTGACAGATTGTTTCATAATTCAGTTCAGCCTTCCTTTCTACAACTTCTGCCAGGATATTTTTGGTTCCATGCAGTATAACATAATTTTGAGCGGATGCCAACGCTTCGTGCGCAAAAACTGCATGTTTAAGCAAATCTTCATACATATTTTAGAATCCTGTAATGATTGGGAGAAACGGATACAAAAGATGCATTTTTATTGAATAAATTTTGCGGTAAAGTTACTATAACAGTTGCAAAAGCACTGCTAATTTATAACGCATTTAACGATTGCCGTAGCAGTATTTGTATCGTGCAGTCCTGCACGGACTGTTTTAGGGGACGCCTGCACATACAAAGGAGGAAAAATCAGATGGTAACATCACCAATCAGGACAAAAGAGGAAATTGAAAAAATGAAGGAGTATTATTTAACAAACAAAAGCTATCGGGACTATACATTATTTGTAATAGGGATCAATACAGCACTGCGCATCAGCGATTTGTTAAGCTTAAGGTGGAACGATGTCTATGACATGCAGACGCGCAGATATAAAAACCATATTGATATTTACGAGCAGAAAACGAAAAAACATGCGATTATTGCCCTGAATTCAAGCTGTATCACAGCATTTAAGCTGTTAAAGAAAAACAAGCCGTTCAAACGCTGCGACGAGTTTATTTTTTGCAGCAATAAAAACCGTTTCCAGCCTTTATCCAGGAACCGTGCGTACCATATTATCAGGGAAGCTGCTCAGGCAAGCCATGTTGAGGGGAATATTAGCTGCCATTCCCTGCGCAAGACATTTGGCTATCATGCATGGAAAATGGGGACACCGACAGCGCTTATTATGAATATCTATAACCATTCCAGCATTGAGATCACAAAACGTTACTTATCGATCTGCCAGGATGATAAGGATGCGCTGTACCATGCAATGAACTTATAATAGTACATACAGCATCCTGTCAGTAAAAACATGCCAGCTGCATAAAAAGCAGCGAAAACAGCCATATCCAGGCATATGTCCCCTCAAACAGCCTAAAAATACCTTCGCAACGTTTTGGCAGGAGTATGTTACGGCATGTCCAGAATGATCCTGCGGGCAACGGCTTCTTCAATCGGTATCGCAAATACGCCGTCTGCATATTCCACGATACTGCCGATTCCTTGCTGGATTACAAAGCGCAGGGAGCCGTTTCTTACTTTTTTGTCAGTATACAGCTTTTGGACCAATTGCTCCCGGTCGATATAGGCAGGGATTGCAACTGGCAAGCCAGCCTTCTCTAACAGGTGAAGGACCCGGTCTTTTTCAGCCGCCTGTAGATAGCCGAGCTCACAGGCGAGCCTGGCCTGTGCAGACATGCCAATCGAAAGCGCTTCTCCATGAAGAAGCTGATAATTGCTGACTGTCTCAATCGCTCTTCCTACCGTATGCCCAAGGTTTAAAACCTCGCGCAGCCCGCTTTCCCGTTCGTCTTTCATGACAACCGTATATTTAATACGGCAGTTTTCCTGTGCAATATGCTCGCAGGCAGCATGGTCAAATGCATAGATATCGCCGATGTGCTGTTCCAGATAATCAAAGAATGAAGGGCTTGCAAGGCACGCGTGTTTAATGGTTTCTGCAATGCCGCTTGCAACCTGGCGTTTTGGAAGCGTCTGCCACGCTGCGATATCAAGATACACTTTTTTTGGCTGGTTAAATAAGCCGATC
Organism: uncultured Eubacterium sp.; assembly: GCA_947090545.1. Taxonomy (GTDB): domain Bacteria; phylum Bacillota; class Clostridia; order Lachnospirales; family Lachnospiraceae; genus Eubacterium_J. Next base: position 14,317 of record CAMUPC010000004.1, read on the forward strand.
AGGTTTGTAGCAAGCGGGGTATCTACTGCCGTCTTGCCGCCTACCGAAGCATCCGCGGCAGCCAGCAGCGTTGTTGCATAATTGATAAACGGGACTCCGCGCCCATATGTCCCAGCAACAAAGCCGGCAAGGTCTGTAACAACGCCGCCGCCCACAGCAAGGATACAGCAGTCCCTGCGGTAGCCTTTTGCAAGCATCGCGTCTTCTATTTCTTCTTTTGTTTTCCGCGTCTTATTTTTTTCGCCGGCTTCAAAAACAAACAGGTCAGCCTGGTAGCCAGCCTGTTTGATCATGCCCAAAAGCTTTTCTGCATAGAGATCTTTTACGATATGGTCTGTAATTATAGCGAATTTTTGGATTGTCCCGACAAGGCCGTTTTGAAGGTCTTGTACCAGCTTTTCTTCCAGGTGATAGCCTGTTTCAATGTCATAGCTGTCATCAATCGTCTTTTTTAATGTTACGTGAAAGGTATTCATAGGTTCCTCCTATCTGAATGTTTATCTGGCTGCTTTTTCTTTGTATTTTTTTGTATTCATGAGAAAAAAGCAGGCTGTGGAGAATAGTATACCATAAAATAGAAAGAATGGGGTGAGGAATAGGGTGAAAAATAAAGTATTTTTTGCGCAACTTATTGCTGGTTTGAAGTTGGGGAATGGACAATCTAATGAGACGGAGAAAATAATCTGCAAAAGAGAAAAACATATTGGTTGCGCATTTTTGATAGTGCTACATATTTGTTGTCCTGCGTTATTTGATTCGTTGTCCAAATTCAGGATATGCGCAATATAAATTAAAGGCGTGTAGGGATAGTTGCGATTAATGCAGGTTGCGCAACAGGAAAAGCACCACTGTGAAATGAGTAATGAGTGTTGTTAGATGTATCTGTTATTAGCCTCGATTCGTAGGAACAATATTTTATTATACACTTAATATTTTAAATAAGCAGTGTATATAAAGGGAAAAACAGGGGCATACTAGATAAATCATGGTAGGTTTCAGGCTACAGGCACTGCAAGGTATGATTGGTTTTCAGGGAAAGAGACATATTTTACGAAGAATCATCCGTTATACCCATACGAAATAACAGTGTAAATTGGAAGATGTGATAAATATTTATACGTTTTAGGAAGCTATCAAAAGCAAAACAGTAGAATGGCTATTAATAATAGGATATAACGGATGCTACCCTTTTAAGCCGATCTTCTCACTAGCTTGATGCAGAAAAGAAAACTTGTGCGGGAATGAGCTTTATCATGCCTTGGGGGGATGTTCTTAGGTGCTGAGAAAATATGAGCAACAATATTTTCAAAAAAACTGTTTGAAAGGAATAGTTGCGCTTGATCGTTAAACATTTTAAAAGACAAGATCGGAGAATCCTTAGATTTATGCGCAACACTGTAAAAACCATTGAAATGCAAGCGTGGCAAAGTAAAAATAGAGCAGGATATATGCAGATAATTTGCATAAATATAAATGCATGATAGAATCTACACCAGAATAGCTTGAAAAAGAAGCTTTATACTTCGTTTTGATATATAATTTTTGCAGTAATTGAACGATAGGTGTTCTATGGGAAAAATGTTGCAAAGCAATCCTGTATAACACATCCATAAATCAGGAAATTCGTATATACGGATTTAAAAAAGACAACAACTTCGGTTCATTATAGCGCATAAGTACCCGCACAAAGATGAAAAGGATCGTTCAGTCCCAGTTGCTTCTTTTGCTGATCACAGCAAAAAAACAAATCCTGCATCATGAATGAATACCAAATATCATGCAGGATTTGCTTCATAAATTTATTTTAATGATTTTTCTAATGCATCAACAACGATCTGAAGCGCCTTAATTCGTGCGTATTTCTTGTCTACAGACTCTAAAATATACCATGGAGCATAGGTTGTGCTTGTTTTTTGGATCATTTCGTTGACGGCTTCTTCATACTGGTCCCATTTTTCGCGGTTCCGCCAGTCCTCATCCGTAATTTTCCACTGTTTTTCCGGGGTATTCTGACGGTCTGTAAAGCGCTGCAACTGGGTATCTTTATCAATCTGAACCCAGAATTTGATAATGACTGCGCCCCAGTCGTGCAGCTCTTTTTCAAATTCGTTCATTTCATTATAGGCACGCATCCAGTCATTTTCACTGCAAAAACCTTCCAGCCGCTCTACCATCACGCGCCCATACCAGGTACGGTCAAAAATTGCAATATGCCCGTCTTTTGGTATCCGGTTCCAAAACCTCCACAAATAATGCCTTGCTTTTTCATATGGCTCCGGGCTTGCAATTGGATGTACTTCATATCCTCTAGGATCGAGCGCTTCAGTCAGCCGCTTAATATTGCCGCCCTTCCCTGCCGCGTCCCAGCCTTCGTATGCGATCACAACAGGTACTTTTTTACGGTACAGGCGGTTGTGCAGTTCGCCAAGCCTGTGCTGAAGCTGCTTGAGCTGGATTTTATATGTTTCGTCGTCGACTACAGCCGTATCCAGCGGGATATCGGAAAGCTTCGGCATCGGTATCAGCGGAAAGACATTTTGCAGAAGCGGCACGGACATCGTATGGTTATTCAGGGCAATCTCAATCCCCTGTGTCAGCGTCTCTAAAATCTGAAGTTCTGTCCACTTTCTGGACTTTGCGTCTACAATGTACCAAGGCGCCGACGGCATATTGGTATCTTCCAGATAGCTGTCATATACGTCCATACATTTGTCGTAATGTGCATTCTGCCATTTATCTTTTTTGCTGACGCGCCACTTTGCGTCTTTATTTTTCAGCAGGTCATCGATCCGCTTCTTCTGCTCTTTCCTAGAAATATGAAGGAAGAACTTCATAACCAGGTAGCCGTTGTCTGTGAGCTGCCGCTCAAACCGTTTAATACTGTCTATCCGATTTTTATACTCTTCATCGTCCATATCCTGGTGCAGCCTTGCTTCCACAACCTCATCCATCCATCCAGAATCTAAAAACTGGAATTTGCCCGCTTCAGGAATTTTTACAAAATGCCGGTATAAAAACGGTTTCCTGGATTCCTCCAAGGTAGGTTCTTCCATGGATGCCACTTTAAAGAAACGAGGGTCAATTCCTTTAATAATCTTTCCAATGGAAGAACCTTTTCCAGAAGTCCCCCACCCTTCTACCAGTACAAGCACTGGAAGCTTCATTTCCTTTAACTGCATCTGCTGTCTGGAAAGTTTTTCCCGTGCTGCCTGTAGCCTGGCGGTTAATACCTCATCCGCTGGTTTTTCTTCCCCATTCCATTGCTTTAACATAATCGCTGCCTCTCTTTCTTCTTATTGTTTTTTGTGTAAACCTTATAATATAAATGTATCAAAAAAAACGCGTTCCGTCAATGCTCACAAATAAGATCTTTAAAATAAATAGAAAATTAGTGATTCTATGCAAAAAGAAGGCAGGCGCACTGCTTTTTACAGTTAGCCTGCCTTCTCTCTTTTTTAAAGCCAATCTCCGCTTAACCGGCTAATAATCCGGTCCATATCCGCTTTGCTTTTTGCATCGCGGCATTCGTTTAATACCTGCTCCTTTTCTGCTTCAGTTAATTTGCTGTAGGCATCCAGCGCATCCTTTTTCATTGACATTCCTAATGCAAAACCGATTGGTAATTGATTCATATCCATAAAATACTGACTCTCCTTTCTCAGCATCAAGCTGTGACGATGTCAGTATTTGTAGAATTCGCTGTTTTATACGTGGATGTCCATATCTGTAAAAATGGTAATGATCGTTAACGGGTTAACGTTTGCTGGGGCGCCCGATCAACCGGATACTGTCACTGGCATCATAGATGCGTTCCGTAACCGTATTGCTGGTGCTGCTTGCTTCAATCACAGTCCCATAATAGCCGATGCCTTCTTCGTACGCATATCCTGCAAAAAGGGCTGTATGGTCAATATCCAAATAACGCCCGTTATCTCCCTGGAAAGAATAATAGATCGTATCGCCAGGAATTAATTTACAACTTAATATATCGACTGCCCCTTCTGAAACCAAATGTCTCGTGGAAGAACACCAGCGCGCTTCATCAGCCGCCGTTGGCGCCCAGGTGGGGTGTGTATAACCGAACCGGATTCCATATTGCCGGTAACAGCGGTACACAAGAGAACTGCAATCATAATAGTTTTTCGACATACGCTTCTCCTGGCTGTACTGAATATTTTTCAAATTTGAGATGGCGCGCGCGTCCTTCATTACCCGGTAAGCGGTCTTACTGCTTACCGATACGATGCAGATGGCTTTCCTGCCATTTGCTTTTGCAGTGATTTTGGTAGTGCCAATCCCTTTCATCGACACAATTCCGGTTTTTGATACAGTCGCTACATTTTTGTTGCCGGACGTCCAGGTTACTTTATGGCTTCCGGCTCCTTTCAGCTTTAAGTTTTTAATACCGCTTCCCAGATATGTATTGATTACATATTTGTTCAGCGTATAATGATGCACTGTGACACGGACAGAAAGCGGCACGCCATATACCTTCATACGGATATTGGTTACCCCTTTTGCAATGCCGCGGATATAAATGCTGCCATCCCGAAAGAAAGCGTCTGCAACCCCTGGATTGCCCGCTTCAATGGAACAATGCGAACCAGAATTCATCGCATCGCGGATCGTTTCATCTGACCAATCCTGCCCGCTTTCATAATAACTGGTGTCTAAATCAACCCCTTCGACAGCAACTTCTGTGCTTGGGGCTTCATCGTTTTGATAAATCGTAACATTTTCACTCGATAATGTCAGCTCAGATACCAGAATCTGGCAGGAAAGCACCGTTTGTGCTCCATCATACCCAGTAGCTGTAATAAACAATTCCGTATGCCCGGCTGCAAGGGGTGTAATCGTTACCGACTGCGCCGTTTCGTTTGATAAGGCGGCCACCGCCTGGCTGCTGTCGGACAGTTCATACAAAGCACTGGCTGCATGGAATACCTGCAATTCATAGGTATCTCCGCCAGCCAATAAATGTACCTGTGTCGTTTGCAACGACGGCACTTCCTGGATGGCTACTGGCATATCCAAAGGGCCTTGTACTGAAATTTCATCCAAATCCGCTGCACCCTTCACCAAAACAGGCTGGCTGTATAGTAAGCTTACAGCCAGCGCCAGGATGAAGAACAGACAGCATTCTTTTCTGACATTCTCTATCATCATTGTTTTGCTTCCTCTTTCTGTATTTTAAAGCACAAAATGCATTTTCTTATACCTTGTTTTTATTTCCCTGTTTCCAGCCGGCATTAAATTATAAATGTATAACCCTGGACCTGATTTCTTTTGTCTTTCCTTCGTTCCAGAAATTTTCCCCAAGGTATCCGCAGGTTCTGCGGACAACATTCATTTTGGAATGGTCTTTATTACCGCACTGCGGGCACTCCCATTCAAAATCATCATTAATAAGGATCTCGCCGTCATATCCGCAGCATTGGCAGTAATCTGACTTTGTATTAAACTCTGCATATTGTATATTGTCATAAATATATCGGATCGCGGACTCCAATGCCTCCAGATTATGCTTCATATTTGGGATTTCCACAAGAGAGATCGCTCCTCCCGACGACAGGTTTTGAAAGCTGCTTTCAAATGTCAGCTTTGCAAACGCATCAATCTGCTCCCGCACATCCACATGATACGAGTTTGTATAGTAGCCCTTATCCGTTACATCTTTTACATCGCCAAACCGCTTTTTATCAATTTTCGCAAAACGATAGCACAAGCTTTCTGCCGGCGTTCCATACAGGGCAAATCCAAGCTTTGTTTCCTCCTTCCACCTGTCCACTGTGTTTCGCAAATACTGCATCAGCTTTAACGCAAATTCCCTTCCCTGCGGTGCCGTATGGCTGCACTGGCGCATCAGTATGGTTGTTTCATACACGCCAATATAGCCTAAGGACAACGTAGAATAACCGTTTTTCAAAAGCTGGTCGATGACTTCTCCCTTTTGCAGCCTTGCAATCGCGCCATATTGCCAGTGGATCGGGCTCGTGTCCGACTTTACGCCAAGCAGTGCCTGATGGCGGCACATCAAAGCTTCATAGCAAAGCTCCAGCCGTTCTTCTAACAACTGCCAGAACTGTTCGTCCTTTCCTTTTGCAAGCAACGCAATCTGCGGCAGGTTAATGCTTACGACCCCTTGGTTAAACCTGCCTTCAAATTTGTAATTCCCATGTTCATCCTTCCACGGTGAAAGAAAGCTGCGGCAACCCATACAGCTAAATACGTTTCCTTCATAATTCTCCCGCATCTTTTTCGCCGAAATATAGTCCGGGTACATCCGCTTTGCAGAGCATTTTGCCGCAAGCTTTGTCAAATAGTCATATTTTCCGCCTTTCAAACAGTTATGCTCATCGAGCACATAAACGAGCTTTGGAAACGCAGGGGTAACATAAACACCTTTTTCGTTTTTAATCCCCTGATAGCGCTGGCGGAATACTTCCTCAATAATCAAGGCATTTTCTTCGATATAAGGATCGTTCTCATCAATATGCAAAAACAGCGTAACAAACGGAGACTGCCCGTTTGTCGTCATCAAGGTATTGATCTGGTACTGCATCGTCTGGACGCCTGCCTGTAGCTCTTCTTTCGTCCACATGGAGACAACCTGTGCAAGCTGATCCTTGCGAAAGCCTTCCCCCAGCTCCTGTTCTGCTTTTTTCTGAAATTTTTCACGGCTGTAGCGCAAATATTTTCCAAGGTGAATCAAATCTACCGACTGTCCGCCATACTGGTTCGATGCAACAGACGCAATAATCTGTGTCGTTACAGTACAAGCTACCCGAAAACTTTTCGGCGTTTCAATCAGCTTTCCGTTAATAACGGTGCCATGGTCTAACATATTGCCTATATCAATCAGGCAGCAGTTAAAAATTGGCTGCAAAAAATAATCGGCATCATGAAAATGGATCGCGCCGCTTTCATGCGCCTGTACAATTTTATCTGGCAGCAATACGCGTTTTGTAAGGTCTCTTGATACCTCACCCGCAATATAATCTCTCTGCGTAGAAGCAAGCAGCGTATTTTTATTGGAATTTTCCTCAGCCAGCTCTTTATTATCATTGCGGATCAGTGATAAGATAGATTCGTCGGTTGTATTTGCTTTTCTTACAAGCGCGTGTTTATAACGATAAATAATATACTTTTTTGCCAGTTCATACTTTTGTTCCTGGACAAGGCTATGCTCAATGAAGTCCTGGATTTCTTCTACCTGGATCTGCCTGCATGACATATTTGAAATCAGCCGCTCAATATCCTCCATCTTCTGGTCAGTGATCTGGTCATGGACAGGCACCTCATTATTTGCTTTTTTCATCGCTAAAATAATCTTCATCCTGTCGTAATCTACAACCCTTCCGTCCCGTTTTATTACCTTCACTCTCTTTTCCTCCGTATTTAGGCTGTTTATTCGATCTTTGTTTCATAAAGCAGGTTCATTTTTTCTTCATAAAGCTCCGGCGTCATGTCCATATAATGTTTATGTGGATTTTCAAAACGCTGCTCTTCTTCCCAAATCTCCTCGTCAAGCTGCCTTTTCACATAACTTGCGATTTCTTCTATGGAAGGCTGTTCATAGACAAGGCAGCCGTTTTGAAAAATCGGCACCTGAAGCTGTTTTGCTGTACATTGCTCAAAATAACGGTTTTTCCATGGCTTCACCGGATCTACATAGCGAAGCGGCTTTGAAAAATCAAGCTCTTGGCAAGACTTTGCCAAAAGGTCTGCAATCGCCTTCCCTTCCTGGTCATAGATGCGGTAAACCTTTTTTAACCCTGGATTTGTAATCTTTTCCGTATTTTCTGAAATTTTAATCCGCGGCTGAAACGTGCCGTTTTCTTCTACTGCCACAATTTTATAGACAGCGCCAAATACAGGCTCTGATTTAGAAGTAATCAGGCGCTCTCCTACCCCAAAGCTGTCAATACAGCCGCCCTGGTCTAAAATCGATGTAATCGTATATTCATCCAGGCTGTTGGACACAATGATCTTGCAGTCGCTAAGCCCTGCCTGGTCTAACATTTTTCTGGCACGCTTGGATAAATAGGCAAGATCCCCGCTGTCCAGGCGGATTCCTTTTAAACGCTTCCCCATTGGCTCCAGTACTTCCTTTGCCGTCTTAATGGCGTTTGGAACACCGCTTTCCAACACATCGTACGTATCTACCAGAAGGACTGCCGCATCTGGATACGTAAGCGCATATTTTTTAAATGCTGTAAATTCATCGCCAAAATACATGACCCAGCTATGCGCCATCGTGCCGTTAACCGGAATGTGGAACATCTTTCCTGCCAGTACGGTTGCTGTCGCCGCCGCGCCGCCAATATAGGCTGCCCGTGCCCCATATACCGCAGCATCCATATTATGTGCGCGCCTTGCGCCAAAATCAGACACCATCCGCCCTTTTGCGGCTTTTACGATCCTTCTTGTTTTTGTCGCAATTAAAGACTGGTGATTGATTTCCAGCAAAATCGCGGTTTCGATAAGCTGCGCATCGATCAAAGGGGCAATCACTGTCATAACAGGCTCATTGGGATACATTACCGTCCCTTCCGGGAAAGCATAAATGTCCCCTTTAAAACGAAACTCTTTTAAATAAGTAAGAAATTCTTCAGAAAATAAATTTTGCCCGCGCAAATATTCGATATCCTCGTCCTCAAAATGAAGATTGGTTATATATTCAATGATCTGTCCCAATCCAGCAAAAATAGAAAAGCCTGCCTTATCTGGATTTTTACGGTAAAATACGTCAAACGCTGCCTTGGCATGATGGTTTGGGTCAGTGAAATAGCCATTGCTCATGGTCAGTTCATAAAAATCCATGACCATTGATAAATTTCTCTCCTTGTGCTGCATGTGCCTTTCTCCTTTTTGTAATACGCTAAAATATTACTCCTTATATTTGCTATATTTTAGCCTTTTCCGCGGCATTTTGCAAGCTTTTTTATCAATTTTATGGCTTTTTTGTTAGATTGTTTGCTGTAATTTGTACCATTGCCCTCTGAAAATCCCCAAACCGGTATTTAGAAATCAGGATCGCTTCCGCATTTTTTAAAACGGCTTCTCTCCTGTTATAGCTTTCTACATAAAGCAGGTTCACCAGATACGCCCTGTGTGTACGAAAAAAATAAGGGGAAAGCTGCTCTTCTAGTTGGCTGATCTTAGCATAATATTCAATTGTCTCATCCGGCAGATGCAGTACCGCCTTGCGCCCAAGGCTTTCTATATAAATAATATCCTGCATATTTACCAGGCGGATTTTACTGCCTTGTTTTACCGTAAGCCTCATCCTGTCCTGTCTCTCATCCAAACGTCTGTCCTCCCAAATCTGCTGTAGCCTGGAATAAAAAAAGCGCCTGAATGATTTTGCCATTCCGTTGGCATTCAGCGCTTTCCGTAGCTTTTGTATTTGTTTACATCTGTTAAATATTTTATCGGATCGTTTCTTATTTTTATTAACGATCAGACAAACGCTTTGCAAACTTTCTTTCAGAGACAACAATATCTAATCATAAAGGATCAGGAGCTGATTCTTTGAAGCCCCTGATCCTTTGTCTGCTTACGCCCTATGCTACATATTCTGCCGCCACCGCATCAAGCGCGGCTGGATTTTTTTCCTGCCATTCTGTAAAAGAAAGCCCGCTTTTTGCAACAGCCTTGCCCAGCTTTACCAGAAACTCTGGTATTTTTTCTTCCAAAATCGCGCCGACTTCACGGCCCATTGTTTCATTGCCCTGTTTTTCGCAGCCATTTACATACAAAACAAATCCTGGCTGCGGCTTGCCGTCCACCCGTTTGACCCCGCCGCGGAAGCCAAGCGCTCCGGTCTGGTGTGTGCCACAGGATGACGGGCACCCGGAAATATGAACCTGCGGCAGCGCGCCGTCTGGAATGCCTGCTTCCCGTACTGCCTTCACACATGCTGCAAGCAGCGCCTGGGAATCCCTCACACCGACCTGGCAGACAGAAGCACCGATACAGCTTACGGAAGCCTCAAATACACTTCCCGCACTGTCCTTTGTGATCTCCAGCACCTTTTCTGCTTCGCCGGCAGATAAATTGACAATATAGGCGGTTTCATCCGGCGCTAAACGCATTTCTACCGCTTCCATGCCGCTGGCTGCCTCATTTAATGCACAAAACGCGTCTACACCTGGCATCCCACCGACCGGATGCCAGACAACGGTATACAGCCCTTCCTGTTTTTGCGCAATGACTCGCTTATCGGAAATCTGCGCTCCATCTCCTTTCTTCGTAATTGGTTTTGCAGCAGCATGGATACGCAGGTTTTCCCCAGAATCAAAAACTTCTTTTAATTTTTCTTGATACGCATCGATATAGTTGCCTGCTCCGCCAAGCGCTTGCGGCATATACCGGGTGCGCGCTTTGACGCGGCTGTCATAATTACCATAAGCCAAAAATGTCAGCCACATTGCTTTTATATAGTACAAAATCATCTCCGGCTCGATGCCCTGCGCCACTTGAATGCCAAACTGTGGATTCGCGCCAAGCCCTCCGGCACTGTAAACGTCAAATTTGCCTTCTTTTGTCGCCACAAATCCAAGATCGCGGTAAGTCGCATGTGTTACATTATCAGGCGAACTGGAAAAAGCGACTTTTAATTTCCTTGGCATTTTTTTTGCCATAATAAACTCCATTAAATAATCCGCTGCGGCTTCTGCCCATGGCAGGACATCGAAATATTCCCCCTGTTGCAGCCCGGACAGCGGCGGGCACATCACATTTCTTGGATAATCCCCGCCTCCGCCAATCGTAACAATCCCGGCGTCCAGCGCCCGCTCCATAATGTCATAAACTGCATCCGGCTGTAAATTATGAAGCTGGATCGTCTGGCAGGTTGTAAAATGCATTTTTGATATTCCATGCTTTTTCAGCATATCTGCCGTAAACGACATCCTTTCTTTTGTCACACGCCCTGCCGTCATGCGCAGGCGCAGCATATTTGCCCCTCCGCCCCGCTGTGCATAGCTTCCATAAAAGCCAGAAAGCCCTTTATATTCACTCTGGCTGATGCTGCCGTCGTAAAACTGCGCTGTTTTTTCCTGAAATCCAGGAAGAAGCTGCTTCAATGCCTGTATATCCATTTCTTTGTCTGTCTCCTTTTTCTATTATGATAGCCGATCCTTTTCTATTTTCAACACAACCAGGCGCTTTTTCATAAGCCGTCATTTGAACATCTTTTTCATAAAAAAGGCTGCTGCCTTATAAACCGGATGTTCCATATACTTCACAACCTGGTCCAGCTCTTTTCGGATCGAGATTCCCTGCGGGCAATGCTTTTCACATTTTCCACACTTCCTGCACAGGGAAGCATTGGTCGGGTGCGCACGCATCGAAGTACACATCAAATACTCCCTCATACCCGTCAAATAATTGTCCGTGTAGCATACATTATAACACCGGAAAACTCCCGGGATATCCACTCCTGCCGGACAAGGCTGGCAATACCCGCACCCGGTACACGCTACCTTTACCTTTTCATTCACTGCCCGGCGTAATTTTTCAAACAACTGTTCCTCTTTTTTCGTAAACTCGCCAGCCTGTACAGACTGTGCAATCTTAATATTTTCCCTTACCATCTCCATTGAATTCATGCCAGATAATACCACCGACACCTCAGGCTGGTTCCAAAGCCAGCGAAAAGCCCATTCCGCAGGAGAGCGCTGCGGCTTTTGCCTTTTCAAAAGCTCCTTTGCCCTTGCAGGCAGCCCGTGCGCAAGCCTGCCGCCCCGCAATGGCTCCATAATAATGACAGGAATTCCTTTTTTTGCGGCATACGCTACGCCTGCCCTTCCAGCCTGGCTGTGTTCATCCATATAGTTATACTGCACCTGGCAGAAATCCCAGTCGAATGCATCCAAAAGCTCTATAAACTGGCGGGTATTGCCATGATAGGAAAAACCAAGCTTTCGGATCTTCCCCTGCGCCTTCATTTCCAAAAGCCAATCCAAAATACCCATTTTTACAAGCTTATCCCACACTTGTATATCCGGCAGCATGTGCATAAGATAATTATCTATGTAATCCGTATGCAAACGGGCAAGCTGTTCGTCAAAAATCTTCTGTGCACCTTCAACCGAATGTATCAAATAATGAGGCAGCTTGGTAGCAATTACCACCTGTTTCCTCCAATGGTTTTTCGCAAGCAGCACGCCAATCGCTTTCTCACTGCCCTTATAAATATAAGCGGTATCCAAGTAACAAACCCCATGCCGGATTGCGTAAGAAAGCTCCCGCTCTGTTTCCCGCAAATCAATACGCCCGTTTTTTGTTGGAAAACGCATACATCCAAACCCCAGGATCGGCCAGCCATTTTTTCTTGTTTCCATCATCAGTGCTCCTTTCCTATATGGGAAAAAGACAGCACAGGGAATGCTATCTCTTTCTTTTTCTTAGCAGGGCTATACTTTTTATCTGTCTTTTTTATCATTCTATTATAAGTACAAGTATATCCAGCTTTTTGCTGCATTATACAATCACAATAAAATTTAATTATATTTTAATATCTTTACTGTTCCTCGTTTTCATCATTATCCCAGAACAAATCATCCAGCGTCTTTCCCAATACCCTGCAAATTGCAATGCACAGCCGTATCGTAGGATTATAATCTCCTTTTTCAATCGCGCTCACTGTCTGCCGGGAAACTCCTACCCGGCTTGCAAGCTCCTGCTGAGAAAGATCCTTTGCTGCCCTGGCAGATTTCAGCTTTAAATTTTTCATATTCCATGCACCTTTATTCCGTCCACTTCTGGTCGGAATGCCATTTTACAAACAGGACACTTAAAATCAATAACATTGCAACTGCCAACAGCAAATTTGCGCCGTTTAACAAGGTCAGCACTCCATTTTCTAAAAGCCCCTCATGCACCCTAAAAGCGCCACATGCACCGTTTAATACTGTCATTGCAACCAACAGCGATATCGCACGCTTCGGATTTTCGTTTAATGAAAAATAACCGTCATGCCAAATATTGTAGCTCACATAAACTGCAACCCCAACCACCATTCCAAAATACAGCGACATAGAGGTGTCCATGTATTGCTTCTCAAACCCAACATCCAAAAGAATCTCAATTCCATTAAAAATCATCCAGCTAAAAAAACCATACTGAAATCCACGCCCACGGACAAGCTGCTGGCGTTCATCGTATTTGCACCTGATCGAGCCATCCTTCTTCGTCATCCACAAAAACAAGACAACCAAAATGCACCCAGCAATTACTCCTGCCAAAAATCCTAAACGCATCCCATCACTCTTCATATGTTTGCCCTCCTGACACCTGTTTTTATTTTCTGATTCGAGTATATACTTTTTTTATCATTTTGTCAAATATATTTTACTTTTTTCATCTAAAAAACAGTGCCGCATCCTCTATGCAGGTACGAGGGCAGCTCTTATCAATATCCTTTTACCCGAAATCCACGTTCCTCCTCCTCGAAAGGCAGCTCGCTGCTTTGGACCTTATCGATCTGAATATAAGCGTCGCTTTGCAGCATCTTAAGCAGCTTCTGGATCTGCCCTTCGCTTCCTTGCGCTTCCATCTCCACAGTCCCATCCGTTTGGTTTTTTACCCATCCGGTCACGCCAAGCGCTCTTGCTGCATAAGATGCACGGTACCGAAAGCCTACCCCCTGCACCCTTCCTGTAAAAATCAAATGCCTACGTACTTTTTCCATAAAAGCCTCTCTTTCCTTTTTGTACAAATATTGCCTACTGTTCCAGTATATTCCAAACTATTGTACCACCGTATCATAGTATCTGTTTTTTGTCAAATAAAACAGCTTGCTTTCTAAGCAAACGTATGATAATCTTGATATAAACCATTTTTATCATATCCGGGATTTTCCAGCAAATCTGACTGTTTTGGAAAACCGGTGTATTTGAAAGGAGAACAAATATGGCAGTGATCACCGTTACTACACAAAATTTTGAAGATGAGGTTTTAAAAGCAGCACAGCCAGTTATTGTTGATTTCTGGGCAGACTGGTGCGGGCCATGTAAGCGCCTCTCCCCTGCGATAGAAGAGCTTGCAGGACAGGCACCAGAGATCAAATTCTGTAAAGTCCATGTAGATGAACAGCCTCAGCTTGCTTCCCGTTTCCAGGTCATGAGCATTCCGACACTGATTTCCTTTAAAGGCGGCAGCCAATATAAAACTTCTGTCGGGCTGATTTCCAAAAATGAGATCCTGGAGCTTGTAAAATAAATTTTTATTACGAACAGCCTTAAAATCCCCGCGATTGATCTTAGGCTCATCGTATCACCAAAAGAAAAACTGCCTGAGCTTTTTTCAGGCAGTTTTTATACGTTCTTTTTATCCAACTTCTTTTCTTGTACTGCGTTTAAAACGTCCTCCGTATCATAGGTATCTAAAAAATGATGCTTTTGTCCATTTTGCTTATAAGCAATAATTGTGCTTAAGTTTACGTTTTCCACACTTTTAAACAAATTTCCTTCTACATATGGATTGGTGGCTTTTAAAGATTGGATCAGCTCCTTGACCTCCTGGCGTTTGGAATACATTTCTCCATTGCCGTTATTAAAACATGCATCCGTAAAATGACACGCACACTGCAAAAAATGCAGCCCGTTGTAATCTCTCCAATGTTTAATATCTGCCTCTCGAACAAGATACAGCGGACGGATCAGCTCCATTCCTTCAAAGTTGGTGCTGTGCAGCTTTGGCATCATCGTCTGGACCTGCCCGCCATACAGCATCCCCATTAAGATGGTTTCGATTACATCATCGTAATGGTGCCCCAGCGCAATTTTATTACAGCCAAGCTCTCTTGCCTTACTGTACAAATATCCACGGCGCATACGCGCGCACAAATAACACGGAGATTTTTCAATTTGGTCAACTGCATCAAAAATCTGCGTCTCAAATATCGTAAGCGGGAGATTCATAATTTGTGCATTCTGCTCAATCTGTCTGCGGTTCGCCGTATGGTACCCAGGGTCCATCACTAAAAAAAGCAGCTCAAAATAAAACTTCCGGTGTCGTTGCAGCTCCTGGAAGCATTTTGCCATTAGCATCGAATCCTTGCCGCCTGAAATGCAGACCGCTACCCTGTCGCCTTCTTGCAGAAGCTGATAGGTGTTAATCGCTTTTGCAAACTTGCTGAAAATATGTTTATGAAATTTTTTACGGATACTCAATTCAATCTGTTCGGAGCGGGGATTCCCCTCTTCCAAAAGCCCCGTCTCCTCCTCTATTTCATAGCCTGAACCGAACACATATCCTCCTTTCCGATTCCGTCACATCTTACTGTCGCCACGGCACATACACAGCTCATAGCCAATCGAATGTACGCGCTTTTCCAATAACTGCCTGCCTTGTGCCGACTCTTCTCCTGTACTGATTTTATGATCATAGAGCTGGTATTGTTTACGCACACTTACCGGCGATAAATTGGGCATCACTACATTCGCGCCTGCAAGAATTCCCATCTCGCGGCCTTGCGGATGAATCGTTCCAAGTGCTGTTGTTGCTGGAAGCAATACTTTCGGAAGCATTAAGCGTACCACCGCTAACAGCTTTAACGTCATAACAAGCGTACCAGATGCTTCTTTTGCAAACGGCGTATCTTTTTGAGGGATAAACGGGCCAATCCCTGCCATATGGGGCTGTAGCTGCTGCAAATACCGAAGGTCAGCAATCAGTGTATCCAGCGTCTGTCCTGGCGAGCCAACCATAAATCCCGCTCCTGTCTGGTATCCAATTTCCTTTAACTGTGCCAGGCATTCCTTGCGCTTTAAAAGGCTCATTTCCTCTGGGTGCAGTATCCTGTAATGCTCCTCGTCTGCGGTTTCGTGGCGGAGCAAATAACGGTCTGCCCCGCAGTCATACCAATATTGATACACTTCCCGTTCCCATTCGCCAAAGGAAAGCGTAACCGCACAGCCAGGGCATGACTGCTTGATCCGGCAGATGATTTCGCCGATGTCTTTTGCTGAAAATCCAAGGTCTTCCCCGCCTTGCAGCACAAAAGTACGAAATCCAAGTGCATAGCCTTCCTGTACGCAGGAAAAAATCTCTTCTTTTGACAGCCGGTATCGCTGCACATTTTGATTTCCACGCCGGATTCCACAATAATAACAATTGTTCCTGCAATAGTTTGTAAATTCAATCAAGCCGCGCGCATAAATTTTTTTCCCATAATGCAATTGGCATTGCTGCCTTGCATGTTCATATAACACCTCTAATGCTTCCTGCTCTGTTTCCGATAATACTTCTTTTAGCTCGGAATCTGGCAATGTTTGGTTTATACGCAGCTTTGCGGCCAGCTCCCGCATTCGATTGTTCCCGCCAGGCGATTCCATTGTTTTTCCTTCCATCTGTTCAATACTCACTTTTTTCTTCCAGCATTGCTAACAGGCCTTCCAGCTCCGCTTCCGCGATCTTCGTATACTGGCTTAATTCTGCGGCAGACGGCAGCCTTTGTAGCTGTTTTGCCAAATAGGTTTGTGCTTCGTATACGAGTGCCGCTTTTGAAAGCAGGGACTCGCCCATATCTGCGTCTGTCTTTATTTTTTGTACATAGCTTTCCATTGCTTTCTTTGCGGCTTGAGCAAGTTCCCATTCAAAATCAACGATTTTTCCAGAGCCAAGCATTTGCTGCAACGCAAGAAAGACCCCCATATTTCCTTCTTGAATCAGGTCTGCCGCTTCTTTTTTGCCTGCCGCCTGAACCTGCGCCTTAGCAAGCTCTGTTACTTTGGGAATCCACTGTTCCGACAGCTTTTGCACAGCAATCTTATCTCCAGAAATTAAGTTTTTATATAAGATCTTTTCTTCCTGCTGTGCAAGCTGTGGGATCTGCTTTAAATCTTCAAAATAAAATTTAAAAAGCGCGGTGTCCGGCAGCTTTGCCTGACCGCCTGCCGCCTTGCTGTCTGTGCCAGATATTTCTTCCTGCGGCGTGTGCAGGTATTCATAAACCAGTGCCTGCTGCTGCTTTGACAAGCCCAAGCCACGAAACGATTCCTCAATGACATCTTTTGCCAAAGGCGTCCCAGATGCTTTCCTCATCTCATCAAGAGAATGCAGTATTTCCTTAAAACTGTCTTTTTCAAGATGGCTCACTGCTCTTCACCTTCCGTTTTCCGAATGTTTCCATTTTTTACATTCTTTTCAATCCAGTTTTCTTTGGCATACTGCCACAGCTCTTTCGAGCCTTCTTCTGTACGTGCATTTCGCGCAAGGACTTGGGACAGGGCTACGCCGTGCTCCCGCCAGGATTTGCCGTTTGTCGCATCATTCAGCATCATAGGCTGAAGATGGTCCATTGCACGGGCAAATTTTGCCTCTGGCGTCTTTGCTTCCTCAAACTCCTCCCACAAAGCAAGAAGCTCCTGTTTTGTGCCGTCTGGCAGCAGCCCATAAATACGGTATGCGGCGCGCTCTTCCCGTTCGCGTTGTGTCTTTTTTGCTTCCTCATCATAGGCATAAGTATCCCCAGCGTCAATTTCAACAACGTCATGCAGCAAAAGCATTGTTACTGTCTTTAGCACATCGATTTCTTCATTCGCATAACTGCTTAGTAACACAGCCATAACCGCCGCGTGCCAAGCATGTTCAGCATCATTTTCTTTTCGTGACGCATCAGAAAGATACGTCTGGCGCCCAATCCCTTTTTCCTTGTCAATTTCGCGAATAAAGGCAAACAGCTTCTCTAATCGTTCCTGCCCCATCCTGTTTTCTCCTCTCCCTTTTTCTATTTTGCCAGCCCTTTTTCCTCCTCGTTATATTGGCAGGCAAACGGCCGGTTTTCTTCATATGGATTTACATGCACCATAATATGCTTTACATTAGGGAATTTCTGTTCAATCTGGTTATGGACTGCTTCCGCAATCGCATGTGTCTCACGAAGCGTCTTTCTCCCGTCTGCTGCAATCTCCACATCCACATAAATCCGGTTTCCAAATTCCCTTGTCGTCAGCGCGTCTACCTGTATTACCCCCGTCTGGCTTAATACAGTACTGCGAAGCTGCGCCACCATACGGTCGTCGCATGACTTATCTACCATCTTGTCTACCGCATCTTTAAAGATCTCGTATGCCGCCTTTCCAATAAATACACAGATGGCTACTCCCGCAATGGAATCCATAACCGGAAAGCCCATCCTTGCGCCAAGAATCCCGATAAACGAGCCTACAGAAGACAGCGCATCCGAACGGTGGTGCCAGGCATCTGCCATCAATGCTCCGCAATTGACGCGTTTTGCATAAATCTTTGTATACCAAAACATCCACTCCTTGACAACAATCGAAATCACGGCTGCTACCAGCGCCAAGGTTCCTGGAACAGCCAAATTCTCATAGCTTGCAGACATAATATTGCGGATGCCATGATAACCAATCCCGATTCCCGTCAAAAAAAGTACCACTGCCAGCAAAAGCGCCGCCACGCACTCCATGCGCTCATGTCCATAGGGATGCTCTTTATCCGCCTCTTTCCGCGAAATCTTAACCCCTACCATTACAATCAACGTGCTGAATACGTCAGACGCCGAGTGTACGGCGTCTGAAACCATCGCTTCTGAAGATGCAGCTATGCCTGCTGCCAGCTTAAACACTGATAAAAATACGTTTGCCAATATACTGGTTCTTGAAACCTTCATTACAACCTGTTCTGTCAGGTCATCTGCCTGCCCTAGATCCATGCCCATACACAGCCTCCTTATCATGATGCCGGCAAATTTACTGAGCTATTTAAAGCTTTCCTGCCTCATGTTCTATCCTTTATCCTATGCTGGCTTTCCCTGCCATGATACTAGTACAGCAATTCGCAAATACTCATACACTAAGCACTCGTTATTTGTGCCATTGCCGCGTTGTCGTCAGTCAGCGATGGAACCACATCGTTGTACTAGTGTTATGCCGTTTTGCAGGAAGGCTTTGCCTGTGCCGTCTCCACAACCGCTTTTGTCTTCCACTTTCCCTGTAAGACACGTATGACATTTGCTGCCCCTGTCAATGCCCAGGTCAGCCCATTTGTATACCAAACGCCCCAGATTCCAACAGCCGGAAGCATCATCAGCACCCATGCAAAGCCGACTCTTCCAATCACTTCTGTAATCCCGTTAATCATCGCAAACGCCGCGTCGCCCACGCCATTCAACATGCCGCGCATCGCATAAATAAGCCCAAGCCCAATATACATCAGGCTTGTGATCTGAAGCCCTTTTGCCCCAATCGCAACGACCTCTGGTTCATTTACAAACAGGCGGACGATCCCGTCTCCAAATAAGAACATTACCGCAACCATTACAAAGCTGAAAGCAACCACAATTCCAATACTAACCTTGCATCCAGCAGTAACCCTGTCATAGCGACCCGCCCCTGCATTTTGGCCTGCAAACGTAGATACCGCCATGCCAAGGGAATTAAATGGCTGCTGCACTAGCTGCTCGACGCGGCTCGTCGCTGTATATGCAGCCATAACGACCGCCCCATACCTGTTTACTACGCTTTGTAAGGATACACAAGAAAATGCAATTAAAGCATTTTGCGCTGCAATCGGCAGCCCAAGCCGAAGGCTCTTCTTTAAAATTTCCTTGTCAAACTGAAAATGCTGCCTTTGCAACTGTAAATATGGATTTTTTCGGATGCCAAACCAAATAGACCCTGCCATTGCAGCCATTTGGGAAATCACCGTCGCAAAGGCTGCCCCGGCAACCCCCATCTGGAAAACAAGCACAAATAAAAGGTCAAGCACTATGTTGATCACACTTGCGGCAGCCAGAAAAACCAGCGGCGTCTTGGAATCGCCCAATGCCCTTAAAATTGCCGAAACCGTATTATACCCTGCTACCACAACCGTCGCACCGCAGACAATCCTCATATAAATAAGGGCGTCTGCAAAATTTTCCTGCGGCGTATGCATTATCCACAGGATTGGCTCAGCAAGCAGCACTCCGCAAAGGCTCATCAAAATCCCTGCCGCCAAAGTAATATAAACAGCATTTGCAATAGCCTTCTTTACATATTCTTCCTGCCCCGCGCCAAAGTACTGTGAAATCAGGATGCCGAGCCCTGCACCCAGTCCCATGCACAAAGAAAAAAACAAAAAATTCAGGCTTCCCACAGAGCCGACCGCTCCCAGCGCACGAGAGCCGACAAATTTTCCTACAATAGCAGAATCTGCCATATTATAAAACTGCTGGAAAATATTTCCAACCAGCATCGGAAATGCAAATCGCAGCAGCAGGCTGGCTACATTTCCTTTTGTCATATCACTTACATACTCTTTTTTCATGATTTCCTCCAGAACCCCTTACAGGGATTTTCTGTATAAGCCATTTTCACACAAACGCTGCTCCTGGCATAATGCCCTTGCCGCAGCTTCAAAATCAGCCAGCTTCTGCGCTTTTTTCATCTGTTTCCAATACCGCTGCGGTTCTGTAAAATCCAGGCACATATACATCCACAATTCTTTCATTTTAAACAGGACGTTTTTCTCTCCTGACAGAACAAGCCTATAATCCTCCAACAGCCGCCGGTACATTTCATACCGCCGTTTTCTCTCCTCTTGCTCTTCTTTTTCATCGAGAAAACGTGATAAATTCGCAGCTCCCACCGCCATTTCTTTGCTGCCGCCGTCTTCTCTTAGCTTTTTAAGCTCTTTTGCCAACCGGGGATTCACAAGCAGCCCCCGCCCCATCATAACGGCGCGAAGCCCTGGAAATGCTTTACAAAGAGACGCAAAGCCTGTCCACCCAAAAATATCCCCGTTATAGCAAAGCTCCCAGACCGTACTATCTGTAGCCTGGTATGCCCAAGAAAATGCTTCCCAGTTAGGCGTATTGCTGTAAAAATCAGCCTGTACGCGCGGATGTACAATCAGCTCTGACAACGGAAACCTTTTAAAAATTTCCAAAAGGCAGGCAAATTCCTCCGGCTTTTCTTTTCCGAGCCGTGTCTTTACCGACAGCTTGATCCCATCCAGCGCAAGCGCGCTGCACACTGTTTCCAAAAAGCATTCTAACTGGCATGGCACCGTTAAAAACCCAGAGCCTCGCTTTTTAGAGACTACCGTTTTCGACGGGCATCCTAAATTCAGGTTGATTTCCTGATACCCATATTCTTTAAAAAGTACTTGGGCAATCCTTAGAAATTCCTCTGCATGGTTTGTCATAACCTGCGGGATCACTGTTATTCCTTTATTATGCTCCGGCAATAAATCATTTCGCTCCCTTGTACTCAAATGCTTTTTCTCCTTTGGTACAACAAACGGCGAATAATACCGGTCGATCCCCGGATAATATGCATGGTGTGCCTGCCTGTACAGATAGCCTGTAATGCCCTCTAACGGCGCAAAATAATATTTCATCATAGCTTAAAGCTGAGACAGGAAATGGTCCAGGCGCTTTCTTACAACCTCTTCTCCGAGAACTTTCATAATCGTATGAAGGTCTGGGGAATTTTTATGCCCGGTCACTGCAACACGGATGATCGAGCATAGATCAGAGATAGAGCCCTTGTAATCCTGCGGATGCTTTTTATATTCCTTCATATTCGGACAGTATCCCATCGGCTCGCCAAGCGCCTTCATCTGCTCAAACCATTCATCCGTTTCTAAAAACAGGTCCTTTTTATAAGCGCATACTGCTTCCTGCAATTGCTCCTTTGTATATTTTTCATCCAGTTCATACGTAACGGTTTGCTCAAACTTATCCTGTGGCTGATATAAGTAATCAAACATCTGCATCAGGTCATTCCACTTTGCCACATCCTTACGGACCTTTTTCCCTGACATTTTCCATAAGCTGATCGTTTCCTGAAACTGCTTGCTATGGGAATCTGCAAACTGGTACAAGTCTGGCTCATATGCCTTTGCCCACGCTATAATCTGCCGCTCGCATTCGGCTACAGAATAGCCGGCAATCATCTCCCTGCTTATATTCAAAAGCTTTGCCATATCAAAGAGTGCGCCGCTTGCAGGCATCTTGGAAAGAGAAAGCGGAAAATCTTCTCCTGTTTTTTCCGGGTGTGCCATATGCCATTCCTCATAATCAGAATTGGCAATGGTAAGCAGATACTCTTTTACGCTGTCAACCGGAAATCCCTGTTCCAAATAATAGCTTACCGCTGCCTCCGGGTCTTTCCGCTTGCTCAGCTTTCGCTTTGCCGCACCGTCCATTTTCATAATAGGAGAAATATGCAGATAATCCGGCGCTTTGAACCCGCACAAATCAAACATCTGTTTATGGACTGGATAAGATGCCATCCACTCGTCGCCACGTACGACAAGGCTTGTCCTCATAAAGTGGTCATCTACCACATGTGCGAAATGATACGTTGGAATCCCATCCGATTTTAAAAGGACAAGATCCATTTTATTTTCCGGCATCTCAATACTTCCGCGGATCGGGTCTGTATATACGACATGCTTTCCCTCGTCCTGCGGTGCTTTCAGACGAATCACATATGGTATTCCAGCGCGTATTTTTTCTTCAACCTGTTCATAGGTCAAGTTACGGCAGCAGGCATATGCCCCATAATAGCCTATATCGTCCTTTTTTTCTTCCTGTTCCCTGCGCACCGCATCCAAATCTTCTGCCGTACAAAAACATGGGTAAGCGTATCCCTTCCGTACAAGCTCCTTTACACATGCCTGATAGATCTCTTTTCGTTCACTCTGCTTGTATGGCCCATAGGCTTTTTCCCCGCCTTCAAACGGGCCCTCGTCAAATTCTACGCCATATCCTGACAGTGACTTGATAATTTCCTCTACACCGCCTTCCAGCTCGCGTTTTTTGTCTGTGTCTTCGATCCTCAAATAGAAAACACCGTTCGTCTGCCGGGCAAGCCTGCTGGAAATCATTGCAGCATATAAGCCTCCAATATGCATATATCCTGTCGGGCTTGGCGCAAAACGTGTCACATAAGCCCCTTCCTCAAGCTCTCTCTTTGGAAAACGCTCTTCTAGCTGCGCTATCGAGCCTGTTATATTTGGAAATATCAATTCAGCTAATTTATTCTCATCCATCTTTTATCCTCTCCTGCTTGTCTTAAATTTGGCTGTTATCACATTATACTATTTTTTTATGGAATTGCAATTCTTTCTTTCCATTTTTTTGATTTATTTTAAAATAAGGGATATTCTACAATAGTAAATTGACTGCCGCTACACCAGAACTATAAAATATGGCCTCTTAGAATCGTTATGATTAACTTAACGGGGAGTGCCGCATGAGTATTCCTCATGCGGCTTGAGTTATGAAAAATTATATCAGCTTGTCAGCTAATACGTGTTTTATCATACTTGCTTCTTGTGATAACTTTGTGAACACAATCTAAAAAAACACTAAACATTATAAACTGGAAATTTTATAAAAAACAGCAAGGTTTAAAAACGTACGTTCTCTTTCGCTTTTATTCTTACAAATGTCAAATAGCTTCCGTAGCTTCCTTCAGCCATTCAAGCTCCTTTTCATCCAATAGCCCGCCGACCTTTGCAACAATCTCTTTATGGTACTGGTTCAGCCAATCCCGTTCCCATGCTTCTAATTCCTCTACAACAATTGCCTCCCGCTCAAACGGCACAAGCGTCAGTGTTTCAAAGCCTAAAAAACGGCCATATGGATTTTTTTCTATTTCTTTACATAAAATTAAATTTTCCAAACGTATCCCAAATTTTCCTTCTATATATATTCCCGGCTCATTAGAAGTAACCATGCCTGGCTCTAATTTTACACTTTCCTCCCCACTCTCGCTGATTGTGCTGCGAAAACAGTTCGGCGGCTCATGGACGCTCAGCAAATAGCCGACCCCATGCCCTGTCCCGTGGTTATAATCGAGCCCTTCCTGCCATAATGCTTTTCTTGCAAGGCAGTCCAAGCTGGCGCCGCAGGCACCATACTTAAACTTTGCTGCGGCGAGGTTTATGTTTCCTTTCAGCACAAGCGTATAAGCATGTTTTTGTTCCTGTGTCAATGGCCCCAGTGCAATTGTCCTTGTAATATCTGTCGTTCCTTCCATATAATGCCCGCCAGAATCAATTAATACCAGGTTTTCAGCCTGAAACGGAAGGTCTGTTTTTGCCGTAGCACTATAATGTACAATAGCGCCGTGCTGTGCATATCCAACAATCGTATGAAAGCTTGGCCCTAGATAATCCTCCTGTTTTTTGCGAAACTCTTCTAATTTCTCCGCTGCCGTAATTTCTGTAAGCAGTTTCCGTTCCTTTCCACTGTTTTCATCTCCTTCCAGCACAAACAAGCCATTCTCTTCCGCATCCATCTTTGATTGGTTTTTTTCCGTATTTTTTTGAACCTGTGTTTTGAGCCAATACATAAACTTAATACACGCTGCTGCATCTTTCCTATGCGCTTTCTTTATATTTTCAATTTCAATTGGGTTTTTCACTGCCTTTGCCAGCAATGTCAAATTTCTTCCTTCTACTATTTTTCTAGTTCCAGATGGATTCTTTTCCTGTGCACTTTGATATAAAAGCATATTGGTCCGCTTTGGGTCAAGATATACGGTTTCTTCCTCCATTTCTTGTAAATAAGAATATATTTTCTTATAATCACGAATGAAAATGCCATCTTTTTCTAATCTTTCTGCAAGCTGCCTGCTTATTGCCTGTTCTTGCACAAACCATAGAGCATTCGATTCATTTACAACTAGGTAGCTAAGCACCAACGGCGTACAGGCAACATCATTGCCACGGATATTCAATACCCAGGCAATATCATCCAGGGAAGAAATTACGGTGCATTTTGCGCCTTCCTCTGCTAATTTTTCTCGCAAAGTGCTAAGTTTTTCTGATCTTGGGCTTCCCGCATAACATATGTTTAATTCCCATGCTGGCATACAAGACATTTCCGGCCTGTCTTTCCAAATATCCCCTACAAAATCGCAATCCAGGCGAATTGAAATCTTTTTTTTCTCCAATGCTTTACACAGCCTGCGATAGGCATCTACACTAATCATCCTACCGTCTACTCCTACTGCCGCATATTCCTCCAGGTTTTGTGCAACATACGCTTCCAGCTCAGGCACATTTTCCTCGCCTTTTTTGAATAATACAATTCCACTGCCTTTTAATTCTTTTTCTGCCTGTAAAAAATAACGCCCATCCGTCCATAATCCAGCTTTATCTTGTAAAACCGCAACGCTCCCTGCCGATCCTGTAAAACCAGAAATATACTCTCTACACTTAAAATAATCACCTACATATTCGGATTCATGAAAGTCACTGCTTAATACTAATAATGCGTCTATGTGTTCTTCCTTCATCCTATTACGGATTTTTTCTAATTTTGCTTGCGTACTTTCTTCGTTTTTCATCATGCCCATCCCTTCAACAATTGTATATGAATATGATTAACAGAAATGTAATAATTATTGCTCTATTAATTCATATTCGTGATAACTAATATTTGAAAAATGTAATTTATTCTTTAAATATTTTCACACTTTTCTTTATATTCATTATCATTAACTTTTTATTTTTTTATTTTACTTTACATTATACAAAATATTATGACAATATTCAATATTTTGATGTGTTTTCTTTGCAATAAATAATCTCGGATTTCTTCAACTAAATTTAAGTACAAGTCCTGCAATACAAAGTATCTTCTTAAATTGAAAGACTTGTATTTAAGTTAAATGAGGCTTTTTGTATTATATTCGTAATTTATAATGATTAATTTGAACTATACATTGTCTGTATTTGATTTGCATAATTTTATACTGATTAGGGATCGAAATATTTAATTTACTGTGACCATTTTTTAATAAATTTATTATTAATTTTTATTATTCTCGATTGAATCTACAATTCTAATCAAATTTTCATTATGAGGTTTCGCAGATTCAAATATTACACATCATGCCCCAAAGCGATTTGTATTTTAAACAACATAATAATGAATGTTTAATAATATATTTATTATTTTATTAAGGATATTTTTATTGTTTATACAATAATATTACAACATAAATTTTTATTCAAGAAGTGAAGTACTTCGCCTATTTTTTATATTAAATGTTTAAACTTATTAGTAAGTGAATCACTTCAATACGGCAAAATAGTCTTTAATCATTTAATTTTTTAAGAATAATAATGAAAGCCATTTCATAAAAACGCATCTATTTATACTATTTTGAAATTCGGCAGCTTATAAAAAATTGCTAAATTATAATACTTGTATAATAATATTTCTATACAAGTGAAGTACTTCATTTCTGCAATTATTATAAATTAAACGTTAAGTCAAAATTTTTTCTTTTTTCATATTAGGATAATTCCAAAATAAGCATTATTTTTTACAAACAAGGAGTCCATTGTTTCTATTAGTAATCCAAAATAATACCGCACTTTCCCTCTGACGTGCCGATTACTTATGACTACATAATTATTTGCAATAATTTATAGGATTGCTATAGTTAAAGTGAAGCGCTTCAATTAGCTCTGCCATTTTCCCTAATAGTAATAACTCTTTCTATTCATTTTATACAGATGAATTACTTCATCTTCTAACACCAAAACAAAATATTTATTAGAAACGAATTTGTGAGTCCAATAATCTATGAATATATAATGTAAACTCAATGCCATTCATTTTTTTATAATCCTATTATTTTATCAAACATAACTCAAAAAAAACTAAATACAAAAATTAAACTGAAGTACTTCATTTGACAATACTTCATACTACTAATATTTGATTCAAATTAATTTTCCCAATTCCTTCCAAAGCCCCATCCAGCCCTAAACTAGAATCCTGTACATTCTGATTCACGCCATTGCACAGTTAAAATACCCTGTATAGCGTTGCAGAAAATCATGGTAAATAGAATGCCCAAATTTTGTGCCAGCGCAAAGCAGAGAAAAGAAGTGAAGTAGTTCTATCGTAGACTGGCGATAGTATGCCCTTTTCTTAAGGTACAACGCGACGTTGTCATAAAAGACAAGTGTTGTATTCACCGTTACTTCTGCAATCATGTATTAATCAATAGAAACAAAACATTACTCCATCGAAGCGACTATATTACCATCTAATTTTGCCAAGCACCGGTACAAATTAGCTAACAAAACTTTCTAATTTCTGACTAAATAGAGCATTATGTTTTATTTCTGTGAAAAACTTATTTATCAATTCATTTATTAACTATTATATTTATAGTATAATCACTTTACACCCGTTTACGACTTTCTACGTTTTGACATATTATTACCAAATTCACAACCACATGTAGTATATAATTGCAATTATTTAATCTTTATTTTGTATCTAAACAAAAATTATAAACTGGTGATCACTATATATCTTTTAGAAAATATCTTGATAATTGAAGTACTTCATTCATAAATCTAATTTCTGACAGGTTAAAAAACGAATGAAATGATATTTTGCATATTTCAAATGCCGCATATTTCCCAATATGTATTGTATATAAAAAATGAAGTGCTTCATTTTCTATAACAATATTACAAATAATCTCCTTTCTAAATAATTATATTATAAAAATTCTCTAATGAAACACCTTAATACAAACAACGAAATATTTTGTCTCAATTTCTTTTTCAGAACGATGCAAATAGCAGAGCATTAAACTTACAATTAAATATAATTAGAAACATTACAATTTATTCTTTAAATATAAGCAGTAGCGTTACCTTTATTATTTTTTTGCACACTCTGAAATATACTACTCATAAACTATCAACTGAAGCTCTTCCACATCTAAAAAATATATATTTATATTTATATTTATTTTTTTTAATCCGTTTTCTTCTAAAAATTAACCCGTTCTTTTCAATATTATTCTCAATAACAGCTATCCAATAACAAACAATCTAAATATCTGCCATACCATTTTTAAAACAATCTCATTACCATATCGTCACAATTTAGTTTGCAAGAAACCAAAACTCTCGTCAAATTATATCATATAAACCCATACACAAAATGAAAGAAGAAGTGAAGGACTTCACCTAAAAAATCAACGATATAACTCCACTTTTAAAAACATAAATACTAACAAGCAAGCGAAAGATTTTAACCGCCTATACCTTACGCAAATATAAATTTTCATAATAACAAAATTCACCTACGTTGGCATAAAGTTTATATGATAGCTATACCTTTTATAACAAATAAGTGAAGTACTTCATCTATTGCATAACCCCTCACTAGCATATTAATAAAATACACCTATTCATCAATTCATACCACTACAATTAATTTTTTTATAAAACCGCTTATTTTCTTGTAATAATGATCAAACATAATGTTAAAATAAACACCATATTTCTCATGATTTTCAGCATATCTTACAATTTTAAATTTTCTTCCATTTTCTATTTGTAATACTCAATTTTTTTCTGTATAATCAAGAAAAAGAGTAAAGGAGATAAGAAAGTGTCAGAAACAATTAGTATAAATAATTCAAAAGGCGGCGTAGCAAAATCTACATCTGTAATTACAATTTCACAAATCCTAGCAATTTCTGGCTACAAAATTTTAATTATTGACCTCGATCCGCAAATGAATACAACAAAAATGTACGGGCAAAACGAAAATCCAGACGTTAATATAGAACACCTGTTTTGTACAAAGCAGCTCCGAAAAACGTCTGTAGAAGAATTTGTTTCGCCAACAATTCAACCTGGAATTTCTATCATATCCGCAAGCAGGGATTACTATGAACTCATTTATAAAATTCACGCTGCCAGTGAAGAATATCCAGTTGAATTAACCTTCAGAAACAATTTAGAATTTATCAAGGAAGACTATGACTACGTCATTATTGACAATTCCCCATTCAAATCTGCGCTGTCAAATTGTTCCCTCTGTGCCAGCGATGGAGTACTGACTCCTATCAACGCAGATAATTTTTCTTACGATGGGTTAATGGATTTGATCGAAACGATCCAACTGTTAAATGAAACGTATTCCTTATCTATCAATTTTACAGGCATTTTCATGACAAGGGTATCCAGCCGGACTAATTTATTTAAACAAATGTTCGATAGCTATGAAGAAATGTTTGAAGATAAATTTATCCCTGTATCCATCCGCCAAACAGACGCTGTCAACCAAAGCAACACAGCCTTTATTCCGCTGTTAAGTTATGATAAACGCTGCACTGCCGCGCAGGATTATATTGAACTTGTAAACTACCTTGGCTTAATGGATAACAAGCATTATAAAAAATTAGTAAAATTTATGAAAGGAGAAAAGTAATGGCTGCAAAAAAAATATTCAAACCAGGACAAACCGCTTCAGGTATTCTGGATTCGAAAGGCGGTGATAAATTAAGGCAAATGCAGGCAAACTCCAATTATAATTTTAAATTCATCCCCAAAGACAAAATTATCCCAAACGAAAAAAACAAAAACTATTCCCAAGACAACATTGAAGCGCTGAGCGAATCTATTATTGTAAACGGATTACGGCATAACCTTTCTGTAATCTATGACTCCTCAACCGACCTTTACCGGATCGTATCTGGAGAGCGGCGCTACCATGCAATAAACCTTATGGATGAAAAAACCTACAAGGAACTTTTTCCAACTGGCATTCCCTGCAAAGTAGAGAAAGCAAATATATCAGAAATAGATGAAGAAATTATGCTTATCTCAGCCAACCACGACATCCGTGAAACTTCCATCGAAGAAAAACGATGGGAAATCAGGCGCCTGAAAGAATTGTATGAAGCAAAAAAACTTAGCGGAGAAATTACGAATATTTCAAAAGAAATAGCAAAGCAATTAAATATCTCCCAGAGGCAAGCGATTAAATATGTAAATGCAGAAAAATTAATCCCTGAACTTAGCGATTTGTTAAATCAAAGCGGCATCAGCTTGGAGGACGCCAGCAAATTTAGCCGCCTGGATGAATGGGCACAGCTTAAAATCGTCGAGCTATTAAATTCCAAAGGAACCGTTGATGCTGAAGAATTAGAAAGCATTAAAAAAATTTCACAAGAAAAAGAACAAGAAAGTAAAAAAAACCATCAGGAGCTCGAACGGACTTTGCAAATGCTCGCCGAACGTGACAAGAGCATTGAAGCATTGGAACGCCGCATTCAAACGCTCCAAAATGTTCCCGTCGAAAAACCAGAAAATGACTTGAAAGAAGAGTTAAAATATATTTCTGACGCAAAAGAAAAAGCAGAACGCGAAAAACAACGTTTAGAAACCCAGCTTGAAAAAATGAAATTGCAGCAAAAGGAACGAGAATCACGCAATACATCCATCTCAGATACCGAATTAAAACGAATCTCCCAAATAGCTAAAACAGAACAAGCGTTGCAGTTATTTGAAACAAACTTTTCGACCATAAAAAATAATAAAAATATTATTAAAACAGACCCAGATCTTAGAACAAGGCTGGAAATTTTAAATGACCGAATCAGGGATTTGCTTTCAGAAATAAGCATATAGAGTACATATGTTTTCTTTTCTCACAAAAAAATATTATTACCAAATACTCATATACCATTTAGAAAAGCAAGTAAAAAAAAGACAATCTTTACTAAGTCCTATTTTTACTTGCTTATTCTTGGAGGATATCATTTGTTTTTCTTGTATTCCAATGCTGTATACGAAAACCAAATGATATGTATGTAACAAGCTGAATGGTATATTATGAATCGTCCTATGATATTCATTCTAATTATTAATTTCCACTATAATTATGCTATAGCCATTCTATAAATTATTGCACATAATTATATCATCGAATATACTATCTGTTAAACCTAGTAACTGTACTGTTTAGGATTGCTATAATAGTACTCACTTAAAGTCATGTAAAATAATCTGCAAAAATAAACTATATAAATAAACTATATAAAATTTTTACTGGTAACTGACTTTTTAAATATTCTAATATTTTTAACCGTAATATAGATTTATTGAAGAAACGAGCTTAAGCATAAAATATGACAATAGCAAACAACGTTCTTATTGTTAAACGTTGTCTGCAACAAACTATTAATATAAAATCTATAAAAGTATATCATTAAATTTCAGATTCTATTTTTTGTTATCAAAATATTCATATGGCATAAAATTAGAATCATAGAAAAGAAGATTAGATCTTTTAATCTACTACTTACCCTGAAGGTTAATCATAGTAGAATGGAAAAGTATGGTATAGTATGGTTAGTATGGCGGGTCGAAAAAGCCAGTAAAATCAAAGTATTCCGAAGCAAAGAAGAGAGCAGTTGGCGGTTTTGTTAGGAGAAGATGGCGGTAAAGATAAGAGAGATTGGCATAGGATAAGTGAGAATCTTGCGGTGCAGCTAAGAAATAATGGCTGTAATGCTACGAGGACATGGCGGTCTATAGGTAAGAAATAAGAAAGTATCATTGACAATTTCTCCTCTTTTGAATAAAATATAACGTATAGGAGCGATAGAAACAGCGTCTATGTTCCAAAGAAGGGTGAAAATGCCAACTTGATCATATAAAAGCTAAGAGAAAATGGCGGGTAATTTCATATATTTCAAAAAATTCGATGGTAAAATGTTAAAAATTAAAATAGAAAGGGGTATCGTATATACGAAGCTAAGAGAAAATGGCGGGAGCGCAATGAAATAGGAGTAAAAGGTAAGAGTAAATTGCTGTAGAAAACGGCAAAAAGGGGATAATTCTTAATTTTTAAGAAGATATTTAAGGATTTATATGAAAAGGTAAGAGAGTATCGCGGCGATAGGAAAGAAAAAATGGAAAAATTGGATGAAAGGTGAGAGAAAACGGCAGCAAAGTAAGAAAAAAAGAAGGATTGCGCAACATCTTGTAAAAGCTGGGAAATAGCGGTAACTAGGGAATCGTTTCAATGTTGCGCTATGAAAAAAACTTGCTGTTATCGTCCAAAGCTAAGAGAATATGGCTGTATCCAGTAATATGGAATGAATAAATTTTGAATAATTATTTATAAAGAGATAGATTCAATAAGGCTTATTCCATAATAAAAGTAAGATAAGAGTAAATGGCTGTGATGCATTGAGTGTTTTATTATAGTATGTTGTAGTAAAAATTGGATATAGGTAAGAGTAAATGGCTGTGAAAAGCAAAAGTTAAGAGAAAGTGGCGGTACAAATAGCAGCAGGTGAGAGAAAGTGGCGGTACAAATAGCAGCAAGTAAGAGAAAACTGCGGTATTAAGTGCGTAGGAAAGGAGAAAAAGGTAAGAGAAAACTGCGGTAATTATATGTAAACGAGGGAGCATAAGCAATAAATAGGTGAAAGGTAAGAGAAAACTGCGGTTTAAGAGCAAAACGAAAGAAAAATTGCCTACATAAAAGCAAAAGTTGAGAGGAAACTGCGGTTTAAAATAAAAGATAAGAGAAGATTGCTGTAGAATGAATGAAATTTTTAAGAAATTAGCAGTAAACTAAGGTGTTTTTGTCGGCTGT
The DNA here is from genome assembly GCA_947090545.1 of uncultured Eubacterium sp. Lineage (GTDB taxonomy): Bacteria > Bacillota > Clostridia > Lachnospirales > Lachnospiraceae > Eubacterium_J. Next base: position 46,727 of record CAMUPC010000004.1, read on the forward strand.
ATATAAAAAGGTAAGAGAATATGGCTGGATAATTCAGGTAAAATTTGATAAAAACGATAAAAGGTAAGAGAAAACTGCGGTGAAAAAAGAAGAAAGCGCTAGCAGAAAGAGAAGAAGGTTTGGCGGTAAATGAAAAATTAGGAGGAAGTATGGCGAAAAAGGCGGAAACATCACAGAGCGAGAAAAAGAAAGTGCGGAAGAAAGGAGGAAATGAAGTTGCTTTCAGGCCCCAAAGCATAGTGGAAGCCAGATATAACTTGGACCGAAGGCAAAATGATATTATGGATATCGCATTCGGCATGATTGATGACCAGATTGACAAGAAAGAATATTCTATCCGGGTTGCAGATGTGAAAGAGTATTATAATATAGAAGATAAATCACACGCATACCGTTTTTTAAAGCAGGCAGTAGAATCTTTGGAGGGAAAAGGATTTAAACTAAAAAAAGATGAGGATACCTCGATCTTTTATCCATGGTTTTCTAAAATTACATATGTCAGGGCAAAGGATGAAGAAAACAGCCATATAGATTTTAAGATGGATGACGATTTAAAGAGGATGATTGTAGAATCCAGGCGAGGCGCGTATTATTCGATCCGGTATGCCATCAATTTAAGCAACAAGTATGCAAAACGGCTGTATTATTTATTTCAAGACAGGAAAAATTGGAATTTGAAAAACCCGGATATGGAGACAGGGGTATTTACAATTGCAATAGAAGAGTTGCTTCGGATGCTGGATTGCCCGAAATCATATAAATACACAGATTTTAAGCGGTATGTCATTAAGCCATCGATGGAACAGATCAATGGAAGTACGGATATTTATTTTGAATATGATGAAAACCGGGGAAAATTAAAATCAGGGCAAAAGGGAGTGCTGAGCTTAACCTTTCATGTTACGCAGCTCAATCCAAATTCAAAAATTGTGGCAGATTCTACGTTTTATGAAATAACCAGCCAGCATGTTGAAATAAGAAAGAGGGGATATCTGGATGCAGAGGTAAGGGATATATTATCAATGGCAAGAAAATTCAGCCGGGATGACCGATTTATCGAGGAAGCGCTGGATGTGGTAGACCATACAAAATGTGACAGCAGGGTAGGGCTTGCTTGCTATTTTATGAAGCATGGGTATAACCAGCCATATACAAGCCGCCAGCCAGAAAAATACGATGGTTTGAAAACAGCGGAACGTACAACTGCGTATGCTGGTTTTGAGCAGCGGGAATATGATTATGAAGAGTTGGAAAAGAACCTGTTGAACCAAGGAAAGATGTCGCAGCCGCAGCAAAAAGCTGAAGAAAAGAAGCCTAAGAATACAGGCGTAAAAGAAATTTCGGTAGAAGAATTACAAAGCATGATGGCAGGAAATCCACAGTTACAGCAGGAAATTGCAAGCCTATTGGAAAAAATGAATGGAAAGAAGCAATAAAAGCATTCCTATATATTGGGAAAAGAGTATGTGATGATAAAAAGAAGCACCCCAAACTATTCGTAAAAGGATGGTTTTACGAATAGTTTGGGGCAAATCTATATAAAGTAAGAACTGTTATACAATAAAAACTGCCATACTATTAAGAACTGTTATGATAAGAACTGTCATACAATAAGAACTATTATGATAAGAACTGTCATACAATAAGAACTATTATTATGATAAGAACTACCATACAATAAGAACTACCATACAATAAGAACTGTTATACAATAAAAACTGCCATATCATTAAGAACTGTTATATTAAGAACGATGCCTAATTTGAAACGATATATTCTAACGCTAATATCGCATTTTCCTGTTGTTTGCAGTTTTGGACAATACCAAGTATGGCACGTTGTTCCTGGAACCAGAACGGCTTGAATGTGCTGCTGTCAGTAATATCAATCCCATAGGCTTTTTTTTCCTGATTAGCGGTTTGGCTGCTGGGCGCCTCTGTTGCTTCTGAGGTGGAAGGTTCTTCGGTATAGCCTTCTGTCAGGTATAACAGCCCTTTGTGCTCTTTGGAAAAGGCAGGCATAAGTTCGCTCAAATCTACGAAACAGTCGTTTTTTGCCAGAGCCTGGAAATGCTCTTCATTTGTAACAATCAGGTCAATTTCCTGGGCAGATAAAAAGGCAGATAATTTTACATCAGACTCATAGCTGTTGGGAAATGCGTCGTCAATGTGGATTTCCTGGCTGCCGTCTGTCTGGAGTATATTTGCGAAAGACTGTTCGAGTGATTCACTTGCATCCATAGGCAGGGGGTTATGCACAATGGCAAAAAAGAGGGATGGCTCTTTTTGCGGTTTAAAAAAAGTCCAGAGGATCGTTCCCAAAACCCCAGCCAATGCGATGGCTGCTATGCATTTCATAAAATAGTAATCCATGAAATAGCGGAAACGCTGGTGACGGCTCAATTCTGACCATTTTTGTTTTTCTGATTTTTGAGCCTGTGCCTGAAACAGGGAAGCATCTTCATCCAGTACCGATGAATGGTTATTTTTGCCGATTAATGCCATGAATAAATCCTCCTTTGCGTTCGTTGTTTGGAATCCTTCATCGGTCTATGAGGGATCGCAACAATTTGGACCATCGACGATACTTATACGGTGGTATGTATTCCGTTGACATTGACATTTTCATCTGCATCCATAGGGATAACCAGGCATTTCTTGCCATCAATGATCTGTGATTTAATTTGGGATGCTTTTTCAGGCTTGACATGGAGCACAACGTCGTAGGTCTTTACTTCAAATTTACGCTGGTCAATGACATTTTGTGCATAAAGCGGTGTATCGCCGATCTTTTTGTCGTATTCCTGCTCTGCCTGTGTGATTTTCTCTTCAGAGACTCCGCTTGCATTTAAGATTTCACAGATCGAATCTTTGGAGAGCTCTATCTGTTCCGGCTCTTCGCCTTTGACGGAAGGCGTGCCGCTGTCTATAATTTTTTCCTGTATGTTATCGTGGATTTCCTTAACCGTTTCATAACTGCATTCTTCGCCGAGCGTATCTTCTAAAAAGGAACGGAACACTTCTTTTTGTTCGGCGGCTGTCATTTTTTTACTGCATCCCAATACGCCTTCGATCAGGCCTTCCGGCGGTTCTTTTGCGTTTTTTGTGTAAAAAAGTGCGGCATGGATATCGGTGCTGCGGTCTGTAAAAGCTGGGAATACAAATCCGGCATCTGGCGCGCCAACAACCCAGTCACGCAGGCGCAGCCCGATTTCGTTGGATTGCTCCAAGTATCCAAGCCCCGGTTTGGATAATGTCACCGGGCAGATGGCACATAGCAGGTATTCATAGATCTCTTCGGACTCATCGAGGCTTCGATGGTCTTTGGTTTTCAGCGGCACATCATAGGCGTCGTGGAAAATAAGGATCAGGTAATTGCCGGCGTAGTCGTAATGGTCGATAACCAGGTCGTAAAATCGTTCCAGCAAATCTTCGCTTTTTAATTTGCTTTCGCGCAGCCCAAGCAGGAATTGCTGCCTGCCGCCCCGCTCTTCTTCGGAAAGTGGAAATTCGAGTTCCAGAAGGTTGTTGCCAGGTGTCCCGGACAAGACTTTTTTTGCAAGCTCCAGGTATTTGAAAAATTCTTCTTCATCCAGATTTAAGAAGGTCTTTCCTAGGCGTGTGACCCGGTTGTGTTCGCCATCCACATAACAGCCGCACATGCGTGTGAATGTGCAGCCTTCTTTTTTGAATCGTTTTTTGATTTCCATAATTTCTTTCTTATTCAAATTTTTGTCCTCTGCTTCTTATTCATTTTTTGTGTTGCTGCTGTTTCTTCTATATATTATACACGCGTGGGCGGATACAAGCAATGGATACAGGCAAATCTTCTCTAAAAAAATGGAATTTGATTGAATTATTTTAGTATTCTATGCTAAAATAAATAAGAAGTGGAATAAAAAAAGGAGGAGTTATCTCATGAATGAAAAATTGTATAAAGCGATCAATGCAACAGCCATATCCAGTCTTGTACTGGGCATCTGCATTCTGGCAGCCGGGACTGCGGCAGGTGTCCTGCTGGTAGTAAATGGTGCCAGGCTGCTGAAACACAAATCCGTGATTTTATTATAAAAGCAATTCAAAAGGGGGCTGCCGTACGAAGCAGAAAACAAGGCATTTGTCTGTGATTTGTTTCTGCTTCGTGCGGCAGCCCCCTCTTTGGGCTGCTTTCATACAGGCAGCATTTCTTTTGCCTGTCCAACTTTTTCTGTGATAAATTCTTTTACCTGGTCTTTTTCCATGCCGAGGATAATGGCAAATTCGCCGTACAGCCGGTCTTCTGCAAGGTGAAAGTATTTTTCATCTGAAGCGGTGACCTTTTTTCCTTCTGCGATCCTGCTCTGCATCCGATAGTAAATAGTCTTGATAATGCGGATCAGCTCTCTGCAATCGCATTTGCGGAGTGTTTCTTTATATTGCGTTTCCCTTTGTTTTTCATCCTTTACCCAAAGAGGCTCCAGGCAAGGGATTTCTTCTAACAGCTCCATAATGGTTTCTTTTGGGATCAGTGCGCGCATCACGACCTTGTCACTGTCTACCGGCGTGAAGATCTGGCTGTCTTTCGTATAATAAGGCACAAGTGTATAATAAATTCGTTCTTTCGGTATTCCCGGCATGTCCAGCGGTCCAATATCCTGGATCTTGCAGACACCGTTGCTTCCATAGATTACATAATCGTTTTTCTGAAACATAGGCTATCCTTCCTTTCTGTCAAATGCGTCATACTGGTGTCAACCTTATTCTACCAATTTATTTTTGACAATGTAAATAGTTTTTATTCAGAAAACACGGATTTCGTGATTATGTCCTATAAAGCACACTGTATACTTGTGCAATTTGCCTACAGATTACGGGCATTGTTTTTGGCTGGTTTCCAGCAGTTTACGATAAATGTCAGGAAAACTGCCGCCTGTCTGCCGGCAGATGCGGGCAACCGATTCATATTCAGGATATGCCTGCCTGTATCCGCCTGTTTCACAGATTTTTACCTGTATTTCTCCATATTCTGTCTGGATGGTTTTGATGCTCCTTGGCAGCAGGGAGCGCTCCATCCTCTGCCGCCGGATGCCGATGGTTGTTGTCTGGCGGAAAATAATCTGCTCAAGCCTTGGGATGTCATCCTGCGTACATAAGACGTTGAGCTGGTAGGCAGGGCGGTTTTTTTTCATATAGACCGGAAAGTAATGCACGTCCTTAGCGCCGGCATCGAACAGGCATTCCATTACATATCCGAGCATCTCTCCTGTGCAGTCATCAATATTTGTTTCCAGCTTATAAATCACATCGTTGCCTATGGTATCCTGTTGGGTATCAGATGGCTCGATCAGCATCGCGCGCAGGATGCTTGGGCGCTCATAGGCGCGTTTTCCGCCGCCCAGCCCCGTGCGCACGATGCGGAAAGCGTCTGGAAGGCGTCCCTTTGTGCGGATGGCGGCTGCAATTGCGGCTCCAGAAGGAGTGACAAATTCTCCTTGTGTCTGAGAAACCCGGATCGGGATCTGGTATTTTTCAATAATATTTGCAGTGGCAGGGACGGGAATTGGCAAAATCCCGTGCTGGCAGCGGATGGTGCCGGAACCTTCCTGCAAAACTGGAAGAATGACATCGGTAATATCTAAATTATCCAGGCAGACAGCGGCGGAGATGATGTCCACAATCGAATCCACAGCACCGACCTCATGAAAATGAACCTCTTCCAGCGAAGTTCCATGTGCCTTTGCTTCTGCTTCTGCGAGAATTGTAAAAATCTGCACAGCCAGTTGTTTCGCACGGGCTGTCATATCTGCTTTTTGGATAATTGACAAAATATCGGAAAGCCCACGGTGCATATGGTGATGCGCATGTCCGTGTTCTTGTCCTTGTGTATGGCGGTGCCCATGCGGGTGTGTATGGGCTTCGTGGCTGTCGTGTTCTGGTGCGGAAGCATCCGCCCGCGGAGCAGGCGCTGCATCAGATGCTGGATGAAGGTATTCCATATCATGGTCGTGGTTTTCCTGTTCAAGTATGACATCAAAATCACATACATCCAGGCCGGCTTTTTTCACGCGGCTTACCTTTACCGTAAAGCCATCGATCGGAAGGCTGTTTAAAACATGCTCCAGCACAGACTGGTCGGCTCCAAGGTCAAGCAAAGCCGCTACTGTCATGTCTCCGCTGATGCCGCTTGCGCATTCTAAATATAAGGTAGGTTTCATGTTGGATTTCCTTTCTTTCGTTACGTAAATTGTTCCTGGTCTCTTGCAAGCTCGGACAAAAGCTGTTCCCTGCGCGTACCGATTAAAAGCTGTTCATTGTAGCAAAGATACCGTGCACAAGAATGCTCTGCTAAAAATGCTGAAGATTCGATGCCGATCGTTAAATCCGTTACAAACACAACCATTTCCTGGCTGCCTGTAAATGCCTGCTCCATAAAGTCAAACGCATGTTCCAGCGCAATGCCAGCGGCAAGCTCAGCTTGCTCTAAGCGCTCCTGCTGCTGATCAAATGGAATTTTTGCCGTTTCAAAGGCTTCCCTCGGGCCGAGCCCGCTTTGCGGAATGCTGTTTTTCAGCTCTTTTTGCAGCCATTCCTTGTTTTGAAGCTGGGTGCGGCTGTACAGGTTTCCTTCCCGTTCCAGCATCAGGGTTTCCTCTTGCTGTTTTAACAGCCTTGTATAGCAGATGTCCGGGGCTTTTGCGTCAGATAGCTGGCTGCGGTACTGTTTTAAAAATGTGTACCACAGGTCGGTCCGTTCCTTTTCCTGTGCGGCATGGATAAAATATTGGTTCAGCCCGTCGCAAATAAGGTTTGTGACGCTTAGGCGTTCATCAAAGGCGGCATGGCTGATCCGTGCAAAGAGCTGCGGGCGGATTTTTCCGGCAAGGATTTCCTGGATGCCGTAATCATCTTCGTATTTATGGAATAAGTCGAAGTAAGCGGCGGCATCCAGCGCTGTATCCTTATGGTGGATAAATTGTGCGACAACTTCTTCAGTGACTGGAATGTGCAGGCTTTCATAAACCTTCATTAAATGGCTTAAGTCCTCCCAGCCCCTCGCCGTTACAAACTGGATTCCGTCCACATCTGTTTCCACACGGTAAAACTGGTTTGGGCGAAGCTCCAGGTAACTCAAAATGGCGCGGTGGATATGTGCCGCTTTTGCGTATTCCTTCCAGACGGTATAATCTGCTTCCAGCTCCATATAACGGACGCGGTCTAACGTTACCATATCAAAATCACGCACGGATTTATTATATTCAGGTGGGTTTCCTGCCGCGACGATGATCCATCCTTTTGGTACAGCCTGGTTGCCGAACGTCTTGCATTGCAGAAATTGCAGCATGGTTGGTGCCAGTGTTTCTGAAACACAGTTGATCTCGTCAATAAACAAAATGCCTTCAGTTAATTTGCTGTCGCGCATCTTGCGGTAGATACTGGAGATAATTTCACTCATGGTATATTCTGTGATGGAACAGGCTTTGCCGTTGTAGGTTTCTTCTATAATAAAGGGGAGCCCTACGGCACTTTGCCTTGTATGATGTGTAATGGTGTATGCCACCAGCCCAATGCGGCATTCCCTGGCAATCTGCTCCATAATTTGTGTCTTGCCGATTCCTGGAGGACCGATTAAGAGGATTGGGCGCTGGCAGATGGCTGGAATCTGGTACATGCCAGATGCGTCTTTGGAAAGATACGCATGTACCGTATGTTTGATTTCTTCTTTTGCTTGTTTGATATTCATAAGTGCCTCCTCTGGTTGCCTGAGGTAAATTCTTCTGGTTGCAGCCGCAGGCGGATTGCCCAGGGCGGAACGGTGGATTCCTCATAGTCTTGTAAAAATAAAAAAGCAGTCTGGTACGGCGGCCTTTTTTTGGGATAAGTCCCCTGCCCGTCTGTAAAATAAAGCAGCCCGCTCAGGTTTTGAAATGCCTGCTGCACGATTAGCTGGTTGACATACGTAAAAGCCGGGCAAAAATTTGTGCCGCCTCCGCCGATAACCGTAAACTGGTGTAAAAAGCGTTCAAACTCGCCTAAATCCGTAATTTCCTGGTCGGAACGCACGGCATCGTCGCATTGTAAGATCCGTATCCTGCATGTAGTAAAAAAATGCTCTCGCTGGTGTAAGATTTCAAATGTTTCACGCAGAAAGTTTTTTACTAAGCTGCCGCTTGTAGATTCGCTCGTATCGATAACGATGACGAATTCCTGGATTTTTTTGACTTCGCGTGTTTCTACAGGCTCTACCAGGGGCATGTTTCCATAAAGCTTTAGCCCATAGGTATAAAAATTCAAGTCAAATTCATCTGGGTTTGTATGAACCTCTTCCCGAAGCACAGCAAATTTTTTTAAAAAGTCACGGTAGCTTCGTCGGCTGCGTTCCGCACGAATCTGCGCAGCGAATAACTGTTTTCCTTTCTCAGATTCCCCTGTTTGCTGCGCTTGCTGAAGGGATGCCTGCCTTGCGATCTTGTCCCACTGCTTTTTTGCTTCTTGCTGCATGGGGACAGCTTTGCCTTTTGGATACCAGTAACGGTGGTCATCGGTGTAAAATTCTCTAGCAAGGGAAGCGGTTCGTTCTTCGCTTTGTGTCAAAAGGCTTTGGTAAATACTTGGCGCACTGATTGGGATTTGCCCTTCCTTTAGGTTTTGGTACGTTTGGCAGCGCAGCCAGGATAAGGCTCGTGTTGTGGAAGGCTTTTCCAGATGGTCGATCGTATATTCGACTGCGATATCACAGGCAAGGTTCCAAAGGCGCGGGTCACGTTTGCCTGTCAGCCATAAATGTGAAAAGATGCAGTGTAAAATGCTGTGCAGGTATGCGCGGGTTAAAAATTGGGGATTGTTTTGAAATACACGTAATGCCTGTGCAGAAGAAAAATACAGGCAGAATCCATCTGTTGCAAATGTAGAAAGGGATGCATCTGCTTTGGGTACCAGCGCGGAAAGCGCGGCACCTAAATAACGCAGGTCAACATACAGCTCGCTTTGTATCAAAGCAAGTGCCTTTACGGACATTTGATTTTCCCATTCTGTTTGTGTTTGTTTGTGGCGCATAGGTTATCTCCTGTTTTTGCTGAAATCAAAAATGATCAAACGTATAGTTGTTCGTTTTTTCGTTCTTGCTGTGAAGCTGTTTGAAACGCAGCATGGCTGCATTTCCTTCACTCCAGCCTGACTGGGCGGCGAGTGCTAAAGCGCAGGTTATCTGCTGTATCGGAAGCAGCTTTTGCTCAAATAGAAAAAGAAGATCTGCAAGCCTTCGTTCCTGTACAAACCATTGGCAGATAAGCTCGCCTTGAGCAAGGATAAAATCTGCATATTGCTGTCGGCAGAAGCTGGATAATTGGAAGGGATATTTCAGGCGGTTAAACGCAATCCTGCAAAGTGTTTGGGCAGGCTCTTCGACGCAGGCTTTTGGGAAAACAGCATCGTACGCAGAAAAAACGATCCTATCGTCCTGGAAGCAGTGCCTGGCGCGGAAGCCTTCGCCGACGATTTTGCGCCCGAAGATATGTGCGGGTGCAATTTCATCATATGCTTCATAATACTCAGGATAAAATAGCACAGTTTGTTCCTGCCCCACAAACGTGACTTCTACATTCCACGAAATCTGCGCAAGGATCTGGCGCAAGCCTGTTTTTTCCGAGGGATGGCAGGTTAAAAATAACTGCCGGAGCTTTTGGCAGTTCATAAACGCATCGCTGCCAATCGTTTGCAGCCCAGATGCAAATTCCAGGCGGCGCAGGCAGCGGCAGTTATAAAACGCATAGTCTCCGATGGTATGGACTGAAGCTGGAAGCCGTACGGCTTCCAAGTAATTGCCGCATAATTGCGTCACAACTGTTCCCGGAGTTTTCGGTGTGGCAGTTGCTTCTTCCGGCAGCATACAGCTTGGTGCGAAGCAATAATTTCCCAGCTTTGTGACGGGGCATTCATCGATTTTGGATGGAAGCTCTACAAATGGGACTGGCGCAAAAGCACGCAGGATTTCGATTTCTCCTTCGTTCGTTTTTCTATAATAAAAATAGCCATTTTGTTTTTGTGTGTTCATAGAGGCTGCATTCCTTTCCAAGCATGGCTTTAGTATAGCAGATAATACGGTGGGCTGCAAGCTGTAAACGGTTTGTGGGCAGAATAAACGCATGAACAGGTCAAAGGAATATATCCTGTATTTATTTGGCGGGTTGGCCAATTTCTTCCAGCATGGTATATGCTAACGTGAATGAATCAAAATGGCAGCGGTTTCGGTCAAGTGTGCATTTTTGATCATACAGGGACGCCGGGAGAGGGGATGGGCACTTCCTGGCGGCGTCCGTTCCAGA
>CAMUPC010000005.1 GCA_947090545.1 uncultured Eubacterium sp.
GCCGCGCCCGGACGGTGCCACAGCGTCCCGCAGGATGCTTAGGGCTCCTTACATTTTGGAATCGGAACAGGAAGCAAGCCCCGCGCCCCTTCCTCCAGCGTCCCTTCCTGAAAAAATGCATCACTTGACGAAAACAGTTACAATTCGGGGTTATCCAGGTTAGGGGAAGGGAGAGTTGTATAACATTTTGCAGAGAATTGTTATGTAAAATATGTTCTAATAGTAACTATAATTTAGATAAATAGTGACTATTAGTATTCTATATGCTTTTATCGAATTTTGCAACTCTAATTATAAAATATGTAAATATTGTACAATTACCCAGACTTAATCTTTTACAATATTGGCTCTTCAGCACAAAAGATCTACAAAATATACCCAAATACAGAAAGTAAATTAAAAATTCCTGTTTCTAAGCTTTGCAATTACAGATAGAACTGTGCAACACATTGATTTCAGCGGGCGCAGCTATGCAAATTACAGATGGCGTACATAACAATTCTCTGCAAAATGTTATGTAAAAACACAGAAGCAAAACCATAACGACCCAAAGTATTTGAAATTACTGTACCAGGAGGAAAAGGAATGCGGGAACTTGATTACGCAAAGGTAGGGGCAAGAATCCGCCAGATCAGAAAAGCAAAAGGCTGGTCACAGGATGAGCTGGCAAGAAAATGCTGCATCAGCATGAACTTTATGGGCAATATTGAGCGCGGAACCCGGAAAATGAGCCTGGACACCTTTTCCAGCATATGCCGGGAACTGGAAGCGGATGCAGACGCGCTGCTCTGGGGCATTGTACAGTCACCGGATGCGATGGTCAAAGACTTGTGGAAACAGCCGGAAAAAAAGGAAAGCGACAGCTATGCCATGTATATCCAGATCATGAAATCGGTAGCGGACATTATGAAGGGAAACGACGGATCATGAAGATCACACAGATTTTTAAGATCTACTGGCCAGGCAACGGCGGCGGGATTGCAACTGTGATGGAACGCATTGCAGACGGCTGTAGGGACTGGGAGCAGGAAATCATTGTGTGCCAGGATTCCCGGAAGAAAAGGTGCGCGGACAGCCGTTATCATGGCGTTGCGGTGCACAGGTGCAGGCAGCTTTTTGAAATGGCGTCAACGCCTGTTTCGTTCCAGTTTTTGATGGATGTAAAAAAACGGACGAGAGATTCGGACATTGTAGTCTGTCATTTTCCATATCCGATGGCGGATCTTGCTGTTTTGTTCGGCATGTATTCCGGCAGGCTCGTTGTATGGTGGCACTGTGGATTTGAGAAAGACAGAAAGCTTGCGTTTTTGTACCGCCCGCTTGTCAGGCACACACTGCAAAAGGCAGACCGGATTCTTGTATCATCCAGGGGGAACCTGGAAAACACAGGTATACTGCGTAAATACCGCGGGAAATGCAGCGTGGTTCCGTTCTGTATCAGTGATGCGTACAGAAAAAGGGGACAGGCACATGCAGAAACGTTTTATAAGGAAAGGCGGCAGGAAGGCGGGGCGGGCTGCGGCAGAAGCCGGGTTTCGATTTTATTTATTGGCAGGTTCGTGTGGTACAAAGGGTGCGATATCCTGCTTCGTGCTTTTGCGCGGATGCAGTACAGGGATTGCAGGCTGGTGCTTGTTGGCAGCGGGCCGCTGGAGCGGGAGTTAAAGCGGCTGGCGGCATCGTTAAGGCTGAAAAACGTCTTATTTGCCGGGCGGGTATCAGAAGAAGAAAAGCTGCGCCAGATCGAGCAGTGCGATTTCCTTGTGCTGCCTTCTGTGTCAGAAGCGGAAGCATTTGCCATTGTGCAGTTGGAGGCGATGGCGTTTGGCAAGCCGGTCATTAATACGAGGTTAAAAAGCGGGGTGCCGTATGTCAGTATCGGCGGGGTGACTGGAATCACCGTAAAGCCGGGAAGCGTCAAAGAGCTTGCGTCGGCGATGGACGAGCTTGCGGGGGATGAAAAGCTGCGCCGAAAGTATGGGGCAAATGCGCTTAAGCTTGTGCAGAAGGAATATACGCAGGAGATGATGGTGAACAGGCACCGAAGGATTTTTGAAAAGCTGGTTTTGAAAGATGAGACGGAGTTGAGACAGAATGAAGATTGCATTTGACGGGCAGCTTCTTTTGGAGGAAAAGAAAACGGGGATTGCGTGGAATGCGCACCATTTGATTTTGGAGCTTGCGAAGGATTCGGAAAATGAATGTGTGATCCAGTGTTTTACCTGCGGGTTGAATGCAACACAGCGAAACAAGCTGAAAGAGTATCGCCGGATGGGATGCAAAGTTGAGTGCTGTAAATGGTTTTTGCATAAATGGTACAAGATTCTTTGGCTTGTGGTTCCAATACCGTACCGAATCTTTTTTCAGACGGAAGCGGAAGTTACCCAGTTTTTCAATTTTATTGTTCCGCCAGGTGTAAAAGGACGGCGGATTGCAATGATACATGATATGGCATATCAATCTTGTCCCGCTACAGTACGCAGGAAGACAAGGATATGGCTGGAGCTTGCTATGAAAAGATCTTGCAGGCATACAGACCAGATCGTAACAGTATCCCAATTCAGTAAAAGGGAAATTGTAAAATATCTGCATGTCCCGCCGGAAAAGATCACCGTTGTGCCAAATGCAGTTGATCACAGCGTTTATAGGCATGATTATTCAGAAAAACAGATTCAAAAAGTTCTGAATCGGTATGGAGTGGAAAAGGAATATTTTTTATACCTGGGGACGATGGAGCCAAGGAAGAATCTGGAACGGCTGCTTATGGCATATGAAAAGTTGTGCAGGGAAAAAGGGCATGTGCCGCAGTTGGTGCTCGCGGGTGGTGATGGCTGGAAGTACTGGGGGGTTTATGAAAGGGCGCGCAGGATGAGCTTGGGGAACAGAATTTTATTTACCGGATATGTGGCTCCCACAGACAGTCCGCTGCTGATGTGTGGGGCGGTTGCTTTTGTATTTCCGTCCTTGTATGAAGGCTTTGGGATGCCGCCGCTGGAAGCGATGGCATGTAAAACACCGGTAATTGTTTCCAATACGAGTTCCTTGCCAGAGGTGGTGGGGAATGCAGCTAAATTGGTGAATCCCGAGAGTGTTGAGGATATTTGTGCGGCGATGAGAGAAATGCTGGAGCATCCACAGTACAGGGTAAGGTTAGCTGAACTTGGATGGCAGAGAGCAAAGGATTATACTTGGGAAAAATCAGCGAAAATGCTGATGACACTTTATCGGAGAAAAGATCATGAGCAGTTTTAAAGGGATTTTTGACGTAGCAAACATGCTCAAGCCGGTATTAATTAAAATTGTGCCGCTTTCGTTTTTACAGTTTGCGAAAAAGCGCTACCTGGCATGGTGTACAGGCAGGCTGAAAAAGGAAAAAATGAAGCCGTTTAAAAGAAACTATTATGTGGATGGCATAAACCTGATCGGGAATATCCGAGGCGATTTCGGGCTGGGGCAAAGCTGCCGCCTGGTGGCAGGTGAGCTGCTGGAAAGCGGGGTTTCTTTTGGCGTATGCGAATACCATACTTCGGACCGGGAGCATATGGAAGACCATAGCTGTGATAGCCTGCTGATGAAAGGGCCAAAATATAATATCAATTTGTTTCACATCAATGCAAATGAATTTACGCTTGCTTATTTCCGGCTTGGAAAACAGGTTTGGGGCTATCGGTACCAGATTGCATTCTGGCTTTGGGAATTAGAGGAGTTTCCGAAAGAATGGGCAGGCTGCATTGACGTGCTGCATGAGGTCTGGACGCCTTCGGAATTTGTCAGCCGTGCAATTCGCAAATGTACCAGAAAACCAGTTGTCACAATCCCATATTATGTGGAAGCGCCGATTGACACAGGATATGGCCGCGACTATTTTCATTTGCCGCAGGACCAGTTTTTGTTTTTGATGATGTATGACAGCAACAGCATTATGGAACGAAAAAATCCGCTTGATGTGCTGAAAGCATTTAAAAAAGCGTTTGCAGGGAGCACGCAGAAGGCAGGGCTTGTGATAAAGCTCAACGGTGAAAATAAAAAAGAGATAAATTTTATTAAGGGGTACCTGGGCGATTGCAAAAATGTTTATTTTATGACGGGCGTATTGTCTAAAATCGAGGTTAACAGCTTGACGGCTGCTGTAGATGTTTATGTATCGATGCACAGGGCGGAAGGATTTGGGCTTGTGATGGCGGAAGCCATGTGCAATGGGACACCGTGCATTGCGACGAACTGGTCGGCAAATACGGAGTTTATGGATCACGAAAGCGCGTGCCTGCTGGATTATATCCTGGTCCCGATACAAAAAGACCTGGGGCCGTTTCGTAAGGGTAACTGCTGGGCACAGCCGAGTGTGAGCCAAGCGGCGGCGTATATGAAAAAGCTGTATGAGGATGCAGCGTTTTATGAACAGATATCCCAAAATGCCAGGCGGAAGGCGAAAAAGGCATTTGACCGGGAGCGCACGGCAAAGCTGATACAAAAAAGAGTCCGCGAGATTTACCAAGAGAACGATGCTGTCAGTCCATATTAGGAAAGAGGAGCTTATGCTGGAAAGAATAAAAGAAATCTATACTTACCGCGAAATGATCGCTTCACTGGTAAAGAGAGATTTAAAAGGCAGGTACAAGGGCTCGGCGCTTGGGTTTTTGTGGACATTTTTAAATCCGCTCTTACAGCTTGCGGTATATACAATGGTATTTTCGATGATTATGCGCGCTGGCATTGAGGATTATTATTTGTTTTTGTTTGTGGCGCTGATTCCATGGATTTTTTTCAGTACATCGCTGGCAGGCGGGGCGGGATGTATTCTGGCACAGCAGGATTTAGTAAAAAAGATTTATTTCCCAAGGGAAGTGCTGCCAATTTCGTATGTAACGAGCCAGTTTGTAAATATGCTGCTGAGTTTTCTTGTTATTTTTGGCGTGCTCGCCGCTGCGGGGTACCCGCTTCTGCCTGGGGCTGTACTGAGCCTTCCGCTGGTTATGGCAGTAGAGTATGTGCTGGCGCTTGGCTTTACGATGGTGATGAGTGCTGCCACTGTGTATATTCGGGACCTTGAGTATATCCTGGGAATCCTTACAATGGCATGGCAGTTTTTAACGCCGGTGATGTATTCGCTTGAACAGGTGCCGGAGGAAATCCGCTGGGTGTTTCAGGCTAACCCAATGACACATGTGGTCACGGCGTACAGGGATATTTTATACTATGGAAAAATGCCAAGGATGGAAACACTGCTGTCCGCTACGCTGACAGGGCTGGCAATGCTGTTGGCAGGATGGGTGGTATTTCGGCGCTTGCAGAGACGTTTTGCTGAGGAGTTATAAATGAAACCAGAAAATGCGATTGAAGTAAAAAACGTGACAAAAAAATTCAGGGTTTATCTGGATAAGGGGCATACCCTGAAAGAAAAAACGCTTTTTCGCAGGCGCAGGGCTTATGAGGAGCGTGTGGTGCTGGATTCCATCAGCTTTGAGGTAAAAAAAGGAGAAGCGCTGGGGCTGATTGGGCATAACGGGTGCGGAAAGAGTACGACGCTGAAGCTGCTGGCGAGGATTATGTATCCAGACAGCGGGACAATTGAGATGAGCGGGAGGGTGTCAAGCCTGATCGAGCTTGGGGCCGGGTTTCATCCTGACCTGAGCGGGCGGGAGAACATTTACATCAATGCTTCGATATTTGGACTGACAAAAAGGGAAATTGATGCCCGTATGGAGGATATTACTGTATTTTCAGGGCTGCGGGAATATCTTGACCAGCCAGTGCGGACGTATTCTTCGGGAATGTATATGCGCCTTGCCTTTTCGGTGGCGATTCATGTAGATGCAGATATTTTGCTGATTGATGAAATACTTGCGGTGGGCGATGCGAATTTTCAGGAAAAATGTTTTCACAGGCTGCGGGAGATCCAGGCAAATGGGACTACGGTTGTATTGGTAACCCATAACACTTCTACGATCGAAACATTTTGCGAAAAAGCGGCCTGGATCAACCAGGGAAGGATAGCCTTTCAGGGGGAGCCTGGGAAAGCCGTAGACGCATACCTCTCGTTTATGGGCAGCAAAAGATAACAGGGGAGGTCGTATCATGCCAGTGGAACAAGAAGTAATTGCAAAAAAGCTAAAAAGATATGCAAGGATGCAAAAGAAGCATCCTTGCAATGCGGCTGAGATATGCGGCGATGGGCTGGAGGCGTATATTTCCAGCATCCGGGGAAACCTGCTTTCATTAAAAAATAATGAGGTAAATACATCGGACAGATATATCGGCATGGAAGCGGGCATCCGGGGAAAATTAAACTGGGTGAAGAAAAAAGTAGTAAGAAGGCTGGGCTTTTTTTACGTACAGCCCATATGCGACCAGCAGACGGCGTACAATACTGCCGCTACACAGTGTGTGGAAAAATTACTGGAGCTTGGGATGCATCTGGGCAGTAAAATTTCCGACTTGAAAAGCCTGCAAATAAAGGAACAGCAAACCAGAGAGGAGATGCAGGAACGAAGCAGCCAGGAGAGAGAGGAATTCCAGGACGAATTTTATAAAGAAAGCAAGCGGGTGCAGGAAGAATTGCAGGCAGGACGCAAACGGATAGAGGAACTGCAAAAAAACAGCCAGGAAGTTCAGCAGGAACTTGCAGCAGTTTATACAAAGCTGGGGCAGTATGCAGAAAGCATGGAAATCATCGAAGGCACAGGGATATGCAGGCAGCTGTCTCATGCAGGTTCCAAAATGGTAAGGTCTTACGCGCAATCTGGGGAAGATGCCATCCTTTTTTACGTTTTATTATATTTGGGGATTGACCCTCAACATGCGACTTATTTGGATTTGGGTGCCAACCACGCGAAGGAGCTGAGCAACACGTATGCTTTGTATGAAAAAGGCGCGCGGGGCGTTTTGGTGGAAGCAAACCCGGCGCTGATACCGGAATTAAAACTGATCCGAAGCGAGGACAGGATTGTAAATAAATGCCTTGCGGCGCATTCTGGCAGCCCGGCAACCTTTTATGTGCTAAGCGGCGACGGGCTGTCTACTTCAGATAAAAGCGTGGCTGAAAGGATGATGGCAGAAAATCCTGCAATCACGATCGTAAATGAAGTGCAGGTGGAGACGGTGGCCATTCACGAACTGCTGGAACAGTATTTTCATGATGCTCCAACAATTTTGAATATTGACGTGGAAGGAATGGAATTGGATATTTTACGGGAGGTTGATTTTTCAAAGGTTCGCCCAAAGGCAGTGGTTATAGAGATGATCGAATACAGCATGGTGCTGAATGCTGGAAACAGAAACCAGCCAATCCTGGACTTTATGAAGCAAAATAATTATATCGAATATGCGTTTACCGGGATCAATTCTATTTTTGTGGATGCGTCTGTTTGGAAGCATACGGATCGATAAGGGGGAGGACATGAACATTGCATTTGACGCAGTGGCAATCTTAGGGCCAATGAGTAAAGACCGCGGCATAGGCAATTATGCCTACAGCCAGTTTCGGGCGATGATAGAGCAGGACGGGCAAAATACGTATTATTTTTTGAACCTGTTTGAAGCGTTTTCTATGGAGGGTGCTGTCAGTAAAGGGAATGTTGTGGATATATATTTTTATACAGGCAAAAACCATGAGCTGATCTCAGATGAGGCGTATCAGGATATTTACGGTGATATCATAAAGAAATTTATCAGGGAAAACCAGATTGATGTCTTTTATATTACGTCCCCTTTCGATTTGCATGTGACACCGTACCAAAAAGAGTGGTTTGAAGGGGCCAGGACGGTTGCAACAGTGTACGACATTATACCTTATGTATGGAAAAAGAAGTATTTGTCAGATAAGGCGACGTATGACCGTTATATGAAGTGTGTACAGATGCTGCGCTGGGTAGACGAGTATTTCGCTATTTCACAGAGTGTAAAGGAAGATATGGTTTCTTACTTGGATTTTCCGAAGCAGCGGATTCATGTGGTCTATGGGGCGGCAGATCCTGATATTTACCGGCGCGTTTCTATGACGGCACAGGAGACACAGGAGCTGTTTGAACGTTTTCAGATCCGGGGCAGATATATGATGTGCACAGGAGGAGATGATGGCCGCAAAAACATTGCGGGGCTGATTCAAGCCTATTCTAAAATACGCAGGGAACTGCTGGAGGCATATCAGTTGGTTATTGTATGCAAGCTTTCTCCTGCATCGTTGAAAAGATACAGCCAGATTATTCAGGAATACAGGCTGGAGGGGCGTGTCATACTGACCAATTTTGTATCTGTACAGGATCTGGTTCGGCTGTACAACAAGGCATCCTTGCTTGTGTTCCCATCCTTATATGAAGGTTTTGGGCTGCCTGTTTTAGAGGCATGGATGTGTGGGCTGCCTGTGCTGACTTCCAATAATTCCAGCCTTGGCGAAATTGGAAAAGGCGCTGCGGTGCTTGTAAACGCAGAATGTTCCGCATCTATTGCAGGCGGCATTAATTATGCGCTGACAGAAGCAGACTGGGAGACACTGTGCAAAAATGCAGAAAAAAGGCTGGAGCTGTTTTGCTGGGAGTCGGTTGTGCGCAAAGCGCTGCCGGTGATTCATTCTATGAAAATAACAGGTAAACAGCCAAAGAAGCTGCCAGAGGTAAAAAAGATCGCTATGTTTACGCCGCTGCCGCCGGTACAGTCTGGAATTGCAGACTACAGTGCGGACATTCTTTCGGAATTGGAAGCCGAATTTGAGATCGACGTCTATATTGACAGGTACAGTGCGGATTTTAAGGAGAGCGGGCGTATCCATATTTATCCGGCAGGGCTGTTTGATAAAAAAAGAGGCGAATATGACAGGATCGTCTACCAGGTTGGGAATTCCCTGTACCATGCCTATATGTTTCCGTATATTAAAAAATATCCAGGGCTGGTGGTGCTTCACGACTATAACTTGAAAAATGTGCTGGAAGCGATGTATTTGTATGAGTCGAAGCAGCCAAAGGCATTTATGCGGCATCTGAGGGAAGACTACAGCAAGGCAGCAGCCGAAGGCTATATGCAGCGCTTAAATACGCCGTATACAGAAAAATTTGAGGTCAATGGGTTTGTCACGAATTATGCGGAAAAGATCATTGTACACAGCCTGTATGCGAAGAAAAAGCTGCTGTTAAAAAATATCGACAGGCATGTTTGTGTGATACCGCATTATGCAGTTGTGGGGCAGGAACAAAATGCAGGGATGCAGCAGGATGGGCCGGCTGAACGAAAGGGCGGAATGAAAAAGACGGGCAGCTTCGTGTTTGCCGCTTTTGGGCATATCCATGAGTCTAAGAGGATTATTCCTGCATTACACGCATTCGGGCGTATTTGCAGGGAACAGCCGGGCAGAAACCTGAAATTTCATTTTGTGGGCAAGATGGCTCCAGAGCTTCGGGATGCATTTGAGGAAACATTGCGTGGCTATGATTTAAAAGAGCGTGTTTGTGTGACAGGATATGTGCCGCTGGAGCGTTTTTTAGCGTATCTTGACCAGGCAGATGCCTGCGTGAACCTGAGGTACCCTTACCATGGGGAATCCAGCGGAAGCTTTATGCGGGAGCTGGCAAAAGGAAAGTGTGTGATTGTAAACCGGATTGGCAGCTTTGGCGAAGTGCCAAAAGAAGCCTGCCTGATGATTCCAAATGTAGAAAAAATGGACAAAGAGGAAGAGGTTTCAGCGATTTACCAGGCGATGAAGCTTGCTATGGATGATTCTGTGCGGGAAGCAATACAGTTTCAGGCATTAGAATATGCACGGGAATATCTGGACCTGAAAAAAGTTGGGAAACAGTATGTGCGGGCAATCAAGGAAAAAGCGGAGAAAAAAGGGCTGGATGAAAAGAAGCTGAAACTGTTTGCACAAACGTGCATTGGCAATGATACGGACGATGAAATAGAACAATTGGCAGAAACGCTGGCGTATGCTTACGAGTGATAGTTGTACGAGGAAAAATGAAGAATACAGTTAGATTTTGCAAGTAATCTGATAAAGGAGAAGCATAAAATGAAACAAGCACTGATTACCGGCATTACCGGACAGGATGGTTCTTACCTGGCGGAACTGCTGCTGGAAAAAGGATACAAGGTATATGGGATTATGCGCAGAAAAAGCGTTGCCGATTATGGAAATGCTGCGCATATTAAGGAAAAGATCCATTTTATCTATGCAGATATGACAGATTTGGCATCACTTGTAAATGCTATGAAAATCGCACAGCCAGATGAGGTATACAATCTTGCGGCTCAGTCTTTTGTCGGAACAAGCTGGGAACAGCCGGTTGCAACGGCTCAAATTGATGCGCTAGGCGTTACGAACATGCTGGATGCGATACGTATGGTGAAGCCGGAGGCACGGTTTTATCAGGCGGCTACGTCTGAGATGTTTGGCAAAGTGCAGGAAATGCCGCAGACAGAGAGGACACCTTTTTATCCGCGAAGCCCGTACGGTGTGGCAAAACTATACGGCTACTGGATTACCAAGAATTATAGGGAGAGTTTTGGCATGTTTGCGTGCAGCGGTATTTTGTTTAATCATGAAAGCGAGCGAAGGGGAATGGAATTTGTTACCCGCAAGATTACTTATGCAGCTGCACGCATTAAACAGGGCGTACAGGAATGCCTGGAACTGGGCAATCTGGATGCGAAGCGGGACTGGGGACATGCGAAGGATTATGTTTATGCAATGTGGCTGCTTTTGCAGAATCAAAGGCCAGAGGATTATGTGATTGCAACAAATGAAACAAGGACTGTGCGGGAGTTTACGCAAGCTGCGTTTCAGTATGCAGGTATTTCGATTATTTGGGAAGGGGAAGGAATCCATGAGGTCGGAAAAGACAGTGACAGTGGGAAAATAGTTGTAAAAGTGAATCCAAAGTTTTTCCGTCCCGCGGAGGTGGAACTGTTATGGGGTAATCCAGAGAAGGCGGAAAAAGAGCTTGGGTGGAAGCGCAGAATTACATTTGAGCAGCTTGTGGAACGAATGGTGAAAAGTGACATGAGGCTTGTGGAAAAGCAGGTTCAGATGGAGGCGTTGTTATGCGGTCACTGATTATTGGGGGAGCAGGTTTTGTCGGAAAATATCTGGTGCGGCATTTGCTGGAGCTGGGCCATGAGGCCATCGTTACGAAGCTGCCGTCAGAGAAGATCGACAACGCCATGGAAGATGCAAAATTTTATGATCTGGATATTTTGAATAAGGAGGCAGTGTCAGAGCTTTTGGATGAGACTTTGCCGGACCTGATTTTTCACCTCGCAGCACAAAGTTCAGTGTCCAGGGCATGGAATAATCCGCAGCAGACGATTGATGTCAATATCAAAGGCAGTACAAATGTGCTGGACGGGATACGCAGTATGGGTAAAAAATCACGTATCCTTCTGGTTGGTTCTGGAGAGGAGTATGGGAGCGTTTTACCATCGGAAATACCAGTACGGGAGACAAATTCATTAAGGCCGGATAATGTTTATGCCGCAACAAAAGCCTGCCAGAATATGATCGGCAGGATTTATGCACAGGCATATGGGATGGATCTTGTGATGGTACGGGCATTTAACCATATCGGTCCAGACCAGAGTCCGGTATTTGCCGCAGCGGATTTTTGCAGGCAGACGGCGTTGATTGAAGCAGGAATGCAGGATGCAGTGATACGGGTGGGCAACCTGGAGGCGAGACGGGACTTTACGGATGTAAGGGACGTAGTCCGTGCTTATGCGCTTCTGGCTGAACAGGGACAGGCAGGCGAGACATACAATGTCGGAAGTGGACATGCGGTGAGCATTGGCGACGTCTTAAAGCTTGTTTTGGAGCAGTCTGCTGTAAAGATTCAGGTGGAAGTAGATAAGCAAAGGCTGCGCCCGGTTGATGTGCCGGTTATGGAGGCAGATGTGAGAAAGGTATGGCGTGATGTTGGGTGGAAAGCGCAGATACGGCTGGAGCAGACGATTGAGGATATGGTGGAATATTGGCGGAAGGTGATTGATAGTTGGAAAGGCTTGAAAATATAAAATGAGAAGTGTTTTAATGTCGATTCTGTTATTCATTATTCCATTGCTGGTGGCGGGAGGAATAATTTATAACAAAAATATAAGTAAAAGAGATAAAGGCATACGTTGCATTTTCACGCTGATTATTGTGAATATTATCGGAATGATTTTCCAATTTTGCTATCAAAAGTCGTGGTCATTTTATGAATACAGTTTATTATATACAATTATTTCTATTATAGTGACAGTGTTGATTTTGCCTCTGATATATAAAGAAATATTAAATATGGAGCGAATTTTATTTTTGTTCTGTCTGATAGCCATATCCGTTGCGATTTATTCAATCCTTACGCATGGGCAGGCAAATATTCATTCGGATGCAGCAACAGCTACGATTTTGGCACAATGTCAAGTCAAGAACAGAAATTTTTTTCCAGATAAATGGTGTTATGCAAATGGAGAAATATGGGTGCTTGGTTTAAATTTATTTGTTATGCCTTTTTCTGTTTTGCTGCAAAATCAGAGTTTGGCGAGAATGCTTGGTTCTGTATGTATAACGATAATCGTTTTAATTGTAATGTATTATCATAGCCGGAAAATGTTTGATAATCAATCATGGATGTTAAGCCTGCCTATATTATTGCTTTATTTGAGAGGTACCTTAGATGTGGTCTTATATCAGGCTGTTTATATAGGACAGATGCTCTGGATCGTGGTAACTTGCATGATGGCTTCAATGATCTTTTATGGGAAACGGCAAAAGAGATTTCTCTTTTGCTTTGCTATCCTAATGATACTATTATGCATGGGAAGCATAAGGCAGATTGCAGAAAATACAATTCCTTTATGGGGAACCTGCATGATATTACTATATATTCGAAATAAGAATGCAAGAAGGATAGAAGATTGTAAAGGTGATTTAAAGCAGGCAGTTTTTATATCGGTTATATTACTGGTACCTTCATTGATAGGATTAGAATTTTATAAAATACTTTGTAATAGGTGTTTCGTGGTTGATACAGGAGCAAATGGCCTACAGTTTGCAATGGATTTGTCCGATTGCTGGAATAACTTAAGCGCTGTTTTTATTAATATTTTTCAGAATTTTGGATTTGCAGGAGGCGTTGGATTATTTTCCTTAGATGGAATCCGAAATTTGATTTCTATTGTCGCTTGTGTATTCACGGTATTTATTGTGCCAGTTCTCCAGTTTATTACAATAAAAGAAGAAAAAGAAAATGTAGTTTTCTTTTATATTTTTGGGGTGCTGCACAATTTTATTATGTTTTTGATGGTGGCGTTTTGCGGCAAAACGGTAGAAAGGTATATGCTGACATCCATTTTTGTTAATATTATTATTTCATCACAGTATGTAACAAGACATTGGTTGAAACAAGTGGATTTGCAAAAAATCGCAATCACAATTTGTTTTGTAGCGGTGTCTTCTGTTCAATGTATTACCTTGTTAATGCAAAGTTCAGGGTGGCAGGAAGATGTGGGAGCTCGAAAAGAATTCGTTCAAGAATTAATTAACAAGGGGTTACGTAAAGGATATGCTTCGTATTGGAATGCTTATACAAATGAAGTGTATTCAGATTTGCAGTTACAAATTGGTGGTATTAATGTATATGAAAATAGTATTGCGCCTTACTACTGGCTGGTTGATTCAGAGGTATTTCAAGTGGAAGACGAAAGTACTTTTTTGCTGTTATCACAAGAAGAAAAAGATACATTAGGCGGTAATATTTCAGGGTTATTTGGGGAACCAAAGGAAGAATTCTCTATTGGTGGAATGTATGTTTTTGTTTTTGGTTATGACATTATAAAAAACGCAGATTGATCCTGAGATCGAAGTGATAGGAATAAGGCACAGGGGGAAAATATGTTTCATAGTCGTAAAAAAATGCTCATGAGAGATATCAAGGAAAACGTACTCATTGATAACACGAAATGCGGTTTTTGTGGATGCAGAAAATTTAATGTATTAAAACAATATTCGGAAAAACCGGATATATTTTTTATCAAATGTAAAAAATGTGGGGCGGTTACTTATAATAAGTTGTATTCTCAGGAAGCTCTTGACAAATTGTATGCAGATTATCATTATTTTTCAGAAAATAATACATATGCAGTTACATTTTATGGTACGGACAGATTTGCAAGGCATTTAAGCAAATTTGTTGATTTTACAGAAAGAAACAAGATAAAGATACTGGATTTTGGCGGTGGTGATGGAACATTGTCCTATTTTACAGCAAAACAAATAAAAAAGAAGAATCCAGAAATGTCTATAGAGATTACAGTAGTTGATTACTGTAAAGAATTGTACTGCCCTGATGATGCAACTGGTATTACTATGAAAAACATTTTTCCGATTCATGCAGTAGAGGAGGAGTATGATTTTATTATTGCAAGTGCGATTATTGAGCATTTATTAGAATTATCACTGGATATAAAAAAGATATTTTCGTGTTTGCGAGTGGGAGGATATGCTTATTTTCGAACACCATATATGTATCCATTATGGCGGGAATTACAAAAAATTGGCATAGATTATAACACATTATACCCTGAGCATATATGGGATTTAGGTGATAAATGGTACGCATTCCTGCCAACATACGTAAAGGATGGGAAGGCAGAGTTAGATCTGATTGTTTCTAAACCATCTATTGTGCAAAAGAGTTTTAGAAGCAATTTTTTAATAGCATTAGTGTCATATGCACTGAAAGCGCCATGGTATGTTTTTCATCGATGGCCATATGTAGGCGGATGGGAAGCTGTATATAAAAAGGTAGATAGGATAGATCGATGATTAATTTTAATGAACCAATTTTAGTAGAAAATACTTTTCAATATGTAAGAGAGGCAATCAATAACAAAAAACTGAGTGGTGACGGTGAATTTACAAAACGGTGCAGTTACTGGCTGGAACGCTGGTGCGGCGTTAAACATGTTTTACTGACAACTTCCTGTACACATGCTATAGAGATGGCGGCGCTTCTTTCCGAGATCCAGCCAGGCGATGAAGTCATTATGCCTGCCTATACGTTTGTATCGACGGCGGATGCCTTTGTATTGCGAGGAGCAAGCATAAGGTTTGTTGATATCCGCCCGGATACGATGAATATAGATGAAACGCTGATCGAAGATGCGATTACGGAACGGACGAAAGCGATTGTCCCTGTCCATTATGCGGGAGTTGGATGTGAAATGGACACTATTATGGATATTGCGCATAAGCACAGCCTTCTTGTAATTGAAGATGCAGCCCAAGGGGTTATGAGCACCTATAAGGGAAAAGCGCTTGGGGCTATCGGGGATTATGGCTGCTTCAGCTTTCATGAGACAAAAAATTACAGTATGGGTGAAGGAGGGGCTATTGTTGTAAAGGATGGACAGAAAGCGGAGACGGCAGAAATTATCCGTGAAAAAGGGACAAACCGCAGTAAATTTTTTCGAGGGCAGATTGATAAATACACATGGGTAGAAGCAGGCTCCTCTTATCTTCCTAGCGAGTTGAATGCGGCATATTTGTGGGCGCAGTTGGAATGTGCGGATGAGATTTTTGACAACCGGATGAAAACCTGGAAGATATACAGAGAAGGGCTGCAGGGACTGGAAGCAGACGGAAGGATTGTGCTGCCTCATATTCCAGACAAATGCAGCCATAATGCACACATGTTTTATATAAAGACAGCTGGCATTGAGGAACGCACAAGCCTCATTAAGTATATGAAATCAATAGGGATCAGCCTGGTGTTTCATTATATTCCACTGCATACGGCGCCGGCGGGAAAAAGATACGGCAGGTTTGTGGGAGAGGATCAATATACAACGAGAGAGAGTGAAAGGCTTGTACGGCTACCGCTTTATTATGGGCTGAAAGAAATCGATGTGGAACGTGTGATAGGTGGGATACAGGAATTTTATAAAAAGAATGGCAAATGAAAGGTTACATGGTAATGAAAATCATTGATGCATTTTGGGAAAAAAGGAATCTAGGAGTCAGTGCGGCAGAAGCAGAAGCAGAACCATCTGACACTGTAAAAACGTTCCTGTCGGCACTGGAAAGGATCGACGCGTGCTATCAGGTAGTAAAGATACCGGCAGGAATGATGGAGCTGATGTGGGCAGCAGAAGACCAGGGTTTTCGATACATAGAGACATCTGTCCATGTGACGCACGATCTGAAAAATATAAATCTTCCATCACTAATGGAAAGGCTGGACAAAAGTATTCAATATGAACCAATACTGGATGCAGAGATGGAGAACATGTTTGAAAATATCAGAAAAGGAATGTTTTGCACAGACCGGGTGTCACTCGATCCGCATTTTGAGGGCGGGCAGGCAGCAGACAGGTATATTGGGTGGATCAAAGATGAATTGGGCAGGGGGAGTGAGCTTTTTAAATATATCTACAGGGGGATGAGCGTCGGCTTTTTTGCTTTGAAACAGGTGGAAGCAGGTGTGTACTATCCTTTTCTTGCAGGAATCTATCCAGAGTATCAAAAAAATGTTTTTGGTGCAGTGTATCTTTATAAGCCACTTTTGGAAGCGAAAAAGAGAAATGGGAGAATGGTTTCTACCTATATTTCAACAAATAACAGCAGCGCCGTGCGGATGCATGTGCAGTGTGGGTTTCAGTTTCGTGAGATTACCTACGTATATGTCAGGCACAAGCAGTAATAAGTTTGGAAAGCATGAAAAGAGGGATGGAAGGAGTAGATATATATGGTTTGGGACTTTGAAAAGTTCGGGGATTCTGTGGCAGTACTGGATGACGCGGGGAATAGAATAACATACAAGGATCTTGCGTGCCTGTCGGATGAACTTGGGCAGTTGTGCGGGCGTGCATTGGTATTTTTTTTCAGTGAAAATTCGATTGGTTCTCTGGCTGGATATGCCGCAATGGTATACGCAGGAATGGTGCCAATTATGGCAGATGCCGTTATGGATCATAAGATGGCAGCTAGGCTTTTGGAGACATACCTGCCAGAATATATCTGGGTTCCCGACAGGATAAGAGAGCGTTTTGCACAGTGGAAGGCAGTGTTTCACAAATATGGATTTCAGCTCCTGCGTACGGGCTATTCTCAGCAAGGGCAGATGTATAAGGAGTTGGCGCTTCTGCTGACGACATCGGGGTCTACGGGGAGCCCAAAGCTCGTCCGACAGAGTTATGAAAATATTATCTCAAATACGCAGTCGATTGTGGAATATTTAGGAATTAGTGCTCTTGAGCGCCCAGTGACAACGCTGCCAATGAATTATACATATGGGCTGTCTATTATCAATACGCATTTATATACGGGTGCATATATACTTCTGACTGATAAATCTATGATGCAAAAAGAATTTTGGAACTTTGCCAAAGAACAGGGGGCAACGTCTTTTGGTGGGGTTCCGTACCATTATGAGATGCTAAAAAAACTGCGTTTTTTTGAAATGGACCTGCCGGATCTGCGTACAATGACACAGGCAGGAGGAAAACTGTCCAGAGGGCTGCATATAGAATTTGCAGAATATGCTCAAAAAAGCGGAAAAAAATTTGTTGTGATGTATGGACAGACTGAAGCGACAGCACGTATGGCATATTTACCGGCAGATATGGCGTTAAAAAAGGCGGGCAGTATAGGGATTGCAGTGCCTGGCGGACGGTTTGAACTGGTTGGGGCAGATGGAAGTGTGGTTACAAAGGAAGATACCGTCGGGGAACTTGTCTATTATGGCGCAAATGTTACACTCGGATATGCACAGTGCCGAAAAGATCTGGGGGGGGGGTAATAAACGCGAAGGCGTGCTGAAGACAGGTGATATGGCAAAAAGGGATGTGGACGGGTTTTATTATATTGTCGGGCGAAAAAATAGATTTCTGAAATTATTTGGCAGGCGCGTGAACCTGGACGAGATTGAGCAAATATTGAAAGAAGCGTACCAAACGGCAGATTGTGCTGCTACTGGTGAGGATGACAATCTTTGTATCTTTGTGGATGAGGAATCAATTGTAGACAGCGTACGGCATTACGCAGCGGAAAAAATGCAGGTCAGCCTATCTGCAATTAAAGTACTGTATATAGAGAAAATACCTAAAAACAGCTCCGGGAAAACATGGTATGCACAGTTGGAAAAATATTGTGGTACAAAGCAGGGAGGAAATTTATGATCAGGTATGATGAGGTTTTACAGATGCAGCCTTATGCGGAAAGAAGACAGGAGAAGGAAAAAATCCTGACAGAGTGTCTGTCCGAATTGACAGGGCATCATTATGCAAAGTGCAAGGAATACCGGAAAATGATGATCGCAGCAGGTTTTGATCCCAAAAGCATAAAAACTTATTATGATATCCCTTTTTTGCCAGTGCGCCTTTTTAAAGAATATGATTTAAAAAGCGTTGCGCCAGAAGATGTGGTTAAGACGATGACATCATCGGGAACAACGGGACAACAGGTTTCCAAGATCTATTTGGACAGGGATACGTCTGCGAATCAGACAAGGGCATTGGTAAAAATTGTTTCCTCCTATCTTGGCAGCAAGAGGCTACCGATGGTTATATTGGATACATCTGCGGTATTAAAAGATCGAAAGATGTTTTCAGCACGAGGAGCAGGGATTCTTGGGTTTTCAATGTTTGCAAAAGATAAAATTTATGCATTAAAAGAAAATATGGATTTAGACGTAGAAGGAATGGAAAACTTTTTAAAAAAGTATCATGGCAGCCCTGTATTTTTATTCGGTTTTACCTTTATGGTTTGGCAGCATTTCTACCGCAGGTTGGCGGAAATTGGATATACCCCAGATCTTTCGCGTGCTGTCCTGATTCATGGTGGAGGGTGGAAGAAGCTTGCATCCGAAGCGATTTCAAGGAAACGATTCAAAGACGGGCTTGCATCTGTATGTAAGATTACACGTGTGTATGATTACTATGGAATGGTAGAGCAGACAGGAAACATTTATATGGAATGCGAATACGGCTACCTTCATACGCCAGTGTTTTCAGATGTAATTGTACGCAGACCGATGGATTTTTCTGTGGCAGATATTGGTGAAGAAGGAATTATTGAGGTTGTTTCGATACTGCCAAGGTCATATCCGGGACATGCTCTGCTGACTGAGGACATGGGCGTAATCATTGGAGAGGATGACTGTCCATGCGGAAGGAAAGGAAAATATTTCAAAGTCTGCGGCAGAATGAAAAATACAGAATTGAGGGGGTGTAGCGATACTTATGCAGCCGAATTTTCGTGATATGAGCATATTGTATGCAGGTGCTGACAGTTTTGAAGACATGAAGCACCTGCCAGCACGGAAGATTTTTGATGAAGATGTGTGTATATTTCTACAAAACCTGTCTACACAAATACGGGCAGACAGGGAATGCCTGAGTTTTCCAGACCTTGCTGCATTTGGGTTTTTCTGCCGGAGGGCAAATATTGAGAAATTGAAGGAGGCATATACGGGAGAATGCCGGATTGGGCGTGGGTTCAGCTTCCACGTTGCTCCGTCGAATGTCCCGGTTAATTTTGCATATTCGTTGGCAGCGGGATTGCTAAGCGGCTGTGCATGTGCAGTGCGGGCATCGTCGAAAAAATTCAGGCAGACTGAAATATTGTGTCGGTTGATATGTAACGCGGCAAAAGAGAGTAGTACTATGATCAGCAAGTATGTAGCTGTTATCCAGTATACGCGGAACATGGACATAAACAATTTCCTGTCGGCAATGTCTGATGTGCGCGTCATATGGGGCGGAGACCAGACTGTGAAGGAAATTAGAAAGGGAGGCATTCCGCCAAGAGGTGTAGACATTGCTTTTGCAGACCGCTTTTCTGCATGTGTGCTGTATGCAGAAGAGATCCTTAACATTTGTAACTGGCAGCAGATCGCGCATGATTTTTATAATGATACGTATCTTTATGATCAAAATGCCTGTTCTTCCCCACATTTGATGTTTTGGATTGGGAAGACAAATGAAATTGCGCTGGCGAAAGAAGTATTTTGGGACTCTGTGTACCAGTATGTTTCAAAAAGGTATGTGCTGGAACCGGCGACAGCCGTAGACAAGCTGGTTATGGATTATCGTGCAGCAATGGATAAGAAGGATGTCAGGATTGTATCAGGAAAGGATAACCTTATTCACAGAATACAGGTTTCCAGGCTGGAGACAGCAGATTTGGAACGTTATACATGTCCGGGCGGAAGCTTTTTAGAATATGACAGTGAAGATATAAGCGGGCTGGAGGCAGTCGTTGGAAAGAAGCTTCAAACATTGACTTATTTAGGCGGTAATGGTAAAAAAATTGCGGAATGGGTGGTGAAAAAAGGTCTCTCAGGAGCAGACCGTATTGTGCCTATGGGAAAGGCTGCTGATTTTACACTTGTTTGGGATGGTTATGATTTAATTAGAGAAATGTCAAGAAACATTTACTATAGATGAACACAAAGATGTGGACTATATATGGCAGGACAGGATGCTTGAGATGCAAGGTTTTGGAGGTGGCAGGATGCTGAAAGGAAAGACAGCAGTGATAACGGGCGCTGGCAGCGGCATAGGGCGTGCGACAGTTGAAGTTTTTGCTAAAAGCGGTGCAAATATTTGGGCATGTGCACATAACCCCGACAGTGGGCTTGAAATTGATTTTGCCCAGATTGCAGGACAAAATGGCGTGCAGATTAAGCCGTTTTACTTTGATATGACAGATGCAGCCCAGATGAAGGAGGCGTTTTTGGAGATAAGGGCGGAAAAGAGAAACATTGACATACTGGTAAATAACGCAGGGATGTCTTATGATGCACTTTTTCCGATGATATCTGTAGAAAAAGCACATAGGCTCTTTGAAGTGAATTTTTTTTCGTATGTCTGTTTCACACAGATGGTAAGCAGGCAAATGATGCGGCAAAAATCCGGCTCTATCGTGAACATGGCTTCCTATTTGGGGATAGATGGTAGCAGAGGGCAAGCGATGTACAGTGCAAGCAAGGCAGCGGTGATAGCAATGACAAAGTCCCTTGCAAAAGAGCTGGCTGCGTATGGAATCAGAGTAAATGCAGTTGCGCCAGGAGTTGTTGATACTAAAATGATAAAGTCTATGCCTGCGGCTGATCTTCAAACAATCATGGATAAATGCCCGATGCACCGACCCGCGCAGCCAGAAGAGATTGCGAATATTATACTGATGCTTGCGGGGGATTTAAGCTCCTATATAACGGGCCAGGTGATTCGGGCTGATGGTGGAATATAGAGAAAAAAAGAAAGGAAAAATGATATGACAAATATTGAAAAGTACAAAAAGGTATTTGCAGAAACATTTGAAATAAAAGAAGAACAGGCAGGCAGCTTAAGGTATCAGGACATACCAGAATGGGATTCTGTCGGGCATATGAGGCTGGTCGCCGCACTGGAAGATACTTTTGATGTTATGATGGATACCGATGACATTATTGATTTTAGCTCTTATGAAAAAGGAATCGAGATCCTAAGAAAATACCATATTGCATTATAAAAAGATACATGGAGGGCAAAATGGAGCTTGTATGCGGGGAATTGGTTTTAAGGAGTATTTCTGACAGGGATACAGGGGATATCCTTCGATGGAGAAACAATGAAAACGTAAGAAAATATTTTATAGATCAGAGATTATTGCGAGAAGAAGACCATATAAAATGGCTGAGGACAAAGGTTAGTACGCAGGAGGTGGTTCAGTTCATAATACTAAGTAAAGAAAATTGGCACCCGGTCGGGACAGCATATTTGAAAAATATTGACAAAAAGCACAAAAAAGCTGAGTACGGCATATTTATTGGGGAAGAGCAGTTGCTGGGAAAGGGGATTGGTACCTTAGTTACTAAGCGGATGATAAGATTTGCTTTTGAGGAATGTGATCTTCATAAGTTATATCTGCGAGTCTATGAAGATAATAAGCGTGCTGTAGCAAGCTATGAAAAGGCAGGGTTTCAGAAAGAGGCATTGTTAAAAGAGGATGTTATGGTAAATGGGAGGTATCGAAATATTATTCTTATGGGAATTATTAATATGAGGATTGAGGAAAGTAAATAGAAATTAAGAAAAAAAGTTATTTCTAAATGAAAAAATCAGAATTATTTGTAAGAAAGAAATGGTTAAAGAGTAGTTGAGGAAATTTCAGTGGAAAAACAACGTACAAAAATATCATATGTAATTCCATGCTATTGTTCCATGGTTATGTTAGAACATACTGTAACAGAAATTGAAAAGAAGATGCTGGGTATGCCGGGCTATCATTATGAAATTATAATGGTCAATGATGCATCGCCTGACCAAACTTTTAAAACCATAATGAAACTATGCGCTTCACATGACAATATGATAGGCATCAATCTTGCAAAAAATTTTGGACAGCATTCAGCTATAATGGCAGGTTACCATTATGTATCTGGCGATATAGTAGTTTGCCTTGATGATGACGGGCAGACTCCTGCTGATGAAGTAGATAAGCTGATCCAAAAGTTAGAAGAAGGTTACGATGCTGTATATGCTTCTTATGCCAGCAAACAGCATTCTGCGTTTCGTAGGTTTGGAAGCTGGCTAAACTCAAAAATGGCAGAAAGTATGATTGGAAAACCGGGTGCATTATATATTTCAAGTTATTTTGCAGTAAAGCGTTTTATAGTTGAAGAGATAATAAAATATGAAAATCCATATCCATATGTCGCAGGCTTAGTGCTGCGCACATCAAAAAATATATGCAATGTGCCAGTAACTCACCGGAAAAGAGAATCTGGGCAGTCAGGTTATTCATTAAGAAAATTAACTGCATTATGGGTGAATGGCTTTACAAGTTTTTCAGTAAAACCATTACGGGCGGCATCGTTTAGTGGAATTTTAACAGCATTCGTAGGTTTTCTGTATGCTGTATGGACAGTAATAAGAAAACTGGTCGATGTGCATGTTGTCATTGGCTGGAGTTCGACAATAGCAGTGATTCTTATTATTGGCGGAATGATTCTATGTGTGTTAGGCGTTATTGGAGAATATGTAGGGCGCATTTATATCAGCCTTAATAATTCACCTCAGTATGTCATAAGAGAGGTCGTTGGCGGTTATAAGACAGTTAATACAACAGATGAAAGGAATGTAGGCGATGATAAGGAGAAGCTCTTTGTTTAAAATTTATGTTATGCTTCACATCATGTTTATGCTTTTGTCTGTCAGCAGTGTATGCTCAAAAGCAGCCGCTGGACAGCGATTTTTAAGTATACATTTCTTTCTGTATTGGCTTATGGGGATCGGGCTTATGGGTGCTTATGCAATTGGGTGGCAGCAGGTAATGAAGCGATTGCCGTTAACGGTAGCATATGCGAATAAGGCAGTTACGGTTGTATGGGGGATTATATGGGGCAGAATTTTTTTTGAAGAGCCAGTCACAGCCGGGAAATTGGCAGGCAGCCTGCTTGTGGTTGCAGGTGTTGTATGCTATGCAGCAGGGGAGGGGAAGGATGGTTAAATATGCCGCAATTTTTTTGTTTGGTGTCTTTATCAGTTCGATTGCACAGGTATTGTTAAAAAAGTCATCTATGAAAGAATACAGTACAGCATGGCAGGAATACATAAATCCGCTCGTAATTGGGGCATATTTTTTGTTGGCTGTGGCTGCACTGCTTTCAGTCCTGGCATACCAGGGGATTCCATTATCAATGGGACCAGTGCTGGAGGCGTCTGGCTATTTTTATGTAGCGTATTTTGGGGTAAAGGTTTTTAAGGAAAAGATCAGTATGCAGAGGATTGCGGCACTTGCTTTGATAATTGCTGGGATTCTGGTGTATTCTTTTTTGGAGATACCAATATAATTTGATAGAGTTGGAGATGGCTGTGATGGATAATAACGATAAAAAAATAGATCAGGAGTTTATAGATGACTGGCCTTTTTTTGAAAAACTTCTCGCCAGTCTGAGATATCTGAAAATACGAAAATATATTGATTCTGTGCCGCATCCAATATGTGTTGACATTGGATGTGGATTTCATGGCAGATTTTTGAGAAGGATCGCAAATCGTATTGGGGGGGGGTACGGCTTTGATATTAGGGCAAATGAGGCTAAATACGGAAATATCAGAATTATAAATAACAGCAAGTATCATGGAAGAATACCGCTAAAAGACGAAAAAGCGGATTGTGTGTTTATGCTCGCAGTTTTGGAACACCTTCCGGTGGATACGCCGCTTTTAAGTGAAGCAGTGCGCATATTGAAAAAAGGCGGATATTTTATTTTAACGACACCTGCTCCGGCGGCAAAGCCAGTACTTGAATTTTTGTCCTACCGCCTGCATTTGATTAGTGAGGAGTCTATACGTGAGCATCAGCATTATTATCCGAAAAAGGAATTGCAGGATATTATGAAAAGGCATGGGTGCAGGGTTATTACATGTCAAAAGTTTCAATTAGGTTTTAATGAACTGATTGTAGGGAAAAAGGAGTGAGGAACGTGGAGGGAGAACAGATTCTGTCGGTTATTATTCCGGTTTATAATGAACGGGATACCATCGAACGGGTAATAGAAAAAGTTCGCGGTTGTGGGATCAGGACAGAGATTATTATTGTGGATGATTGTTCTACAGATGGTACAAAGGAGCTTTTAAAGGAAGGGTTAAAAAATAGAGTAGACAGAGTTTTGTACCATAAAAAGAATTGTGGCAAGGGTGTTGCGCTCAGGCATGGGTTCTCAGCAGCGACCGGAGATTTTGTGGTTGTACAGGATGCAGATATGGAATATGATCCGAGTGATTTTGTACAATTGATACAGCCGTTTATCAGCGGAGAATGTGACGCAGATGTGGTATATGGCTCAAGGTATCTGCGGAGTGATCGATTTCGTGTGGACGGATATTATCATGAATTAGGGAATAGAATGCTTACAGTGGTATCCAATATTTGTTCCAATTTATCGCTTAGTGATATGGAGACATGCTATAAGATGTTTCGCAGGGAAGTGATTCAGTCTATGAATCTGAAGGAGGAGAGATTTGGATTTGAGCCAGAGATTACTGCAAGGCTGGCAAGAAAGCGGTGCAGGATTTATGAGGTCCCGATTTCCTATCATCCAAGGACATTTGAGGAAGGGAAAAAAATAGGAATAAAGGATGCTTTTCGTGCATTGTACTGTATTATCAAATACAATTTTTTTGTAAGGGATTAATAGAAATACGAGGGAAAAAGAGATGAAAATAGCGGTTATTGGGACAGGTTATGTCGGCTTAGTGACTGGTGCCTGTTTATCCGATTACGGAAATGATGTTTATTGCGTTGATATAGAGAAAGAGAAAATTGAGAAGTTAAAAAGTGGGATCATGCCTATTTATGAGCCTGGGCTTTCTGATATAGTAAAAAGTAACTATGAGATGGGAAGGCTCAAATTCACAACTGATATGAAAGAAGCACTGCAGCAAACGAACATTTGCTTTATCGCGGTAGGTACACCGATGGGAGAGGACGGAAGCGCCGATCTTTCGTATGTGCTTGATGCAGCTAAAGAAATTGGGCAGTATATGGTACGCCATATGTATGTAGTAGATAAATCTACAGTTCCGGTAGGAACGGCACAAAAGGTACGCGGTGTCATACAGAAAGAACTGGATATCCGCGGTACAACGCTGACGTTTGATGTAATATCTAATCCAGAGTTTCTTAAGGAAGGAACGGCTGTTTCTGACTGTTCCAGGCCAGACCGTATTGTGATTGGCACGGACAGTAGTCAGGCGGAAAGAGTGATGAAGGAGATGTATCTGCCGCTGGTAAGAAATAACGAGACATTTATTTTTATGGATGTTGCCAGTGCTGAAATGACAAAGTATGCTGCGAACGCAATGCTTGCTACAAAGATTTCTTTTATGA
The DNA here is from genome assembly GCA_947090545.1 of uncultured Eubacterium sp. Lineage (GTDB taxonomy): Bacteria > Bacillota > Clostridia > Lachnospirales > Lachnospiraceae > Eubacterium_J. The sequence continues at coordinate 25,841 of CAMUPC010000005.1, forward strand.
ATGAAATGGCAAATATTTGTGAGGCCGTTGGAGCGGATGTGAATAAGGTTCGTATGGGAATTGGAAGTGACCACCGCATAGGCTATCATTTTATATATGCAGGCTGTGGTTATGGCGGAAGCTGTTTTCCAAAAGATGTACAGGCACTTATAAGGGCAGGCAGCAGCAGTGGATGTGAGACAAGGATTCTCTGTGCAGTTGAGGAAGTAAACAGAGCACAGAAGATGATTATACCGGAGAAAATTGTCAGGCGTTTTGGAAATGATCTGCGGGGAAGGACGTTTGGAGTCTGGGGACTGGCATTTAAGCCGAATACAGATGATATGCGTGAAGCGGCATCCATTGCCGTGATAAACGAATTGACAAAAAAAGGTGCAAAGGTGAGAGTATACGATCCAAAGGCAATGGAGCAGGCAAGAAATTTTTATTTGTTGGGAAATGATGCTGTTGAATATTGTCAGAGTAAATATACAGCCCTGGTGGATTCAGATGCTATGATTCTGCTGACAGAATGGAAAGAATTTAAGTCCCCAGATTTTGAAGAAGTTAAAATGCGTTTAAAAACACCTGTTTTATTTGACGGAAGGAATCAGTATGACGCCCGTCAGATGGAGGAGCAGGGATTTGAATATTATCAGATCGGTGTAACAAGAAAGGAGCATTCGGTATGAACCGAATATTAGTAACTGGAGGGGCAGGTTTTTTAGGATCTCATTTATGTGAAAGATTGTTAAAAGAGAATCAGAATTATGTTATTTGTGTGGATAACATGTATACAGGAAGTATCAATCATATTCGTAATCTGCTCCAAAATCCGAATTTTGAATTTATTAGGCATGATGTTACACAGCCATTATATGTGGAAGTGGACCAGATATACAATCTTGCCTGTCCAGCAAGTCCGCCGCACTATCAAAAAAATCCGATCAAGACGGCAAAGACGAGTGTGTTGGGAGCGATGCATATGCTTGGTCTTGCAAAGCGAGTGGGTGCAAGAATTCTTCAGGCAAGTACTTCCGAGATTTATGGAGATCCAGTCGTACATCCGCAGCCGGAAAGCTATTATGGAAATGTAAATATAACAGGGATTCGTTCCTGTTACGATGAAGGAAAACGAATGGCAGAAACTCTGTTTTTTGATTATCACAGGCAGAATGAGGTGGATATTCGTGTAATTCGCATATTTAATACCTATGGTCCGCGCATGAATCCCACAGACGGACGTGTTGTATCTAACTTTATTGTACAGGCACTTAAAAATGAAGATATTACGATATATGGAAGCGGGAAGCAGACAAGAAGCTTCTGTTATGTGGATGATCTGGTGGATGGTATGATTCGCATGATGGAATGCAAAGGGATTACGGGACCTGTGAATCTGGGAAATCCAGTAGAATCCACTATGCTGGAACTGGCAGAAACGATTATACGGATGACAGGGTCTTATTCAAGGGTTGTACATATGCCTCTGCCAGAGGATGATCCTATAAAAAGGAAACCAGTAATTGATTTAGCACAAAGGGAGCTTGGATGGACACCAACGGTTACTCTGGAACAGGGATTGGATAAGACGATAGAATATTTCAGATCAATAGAAGGGTTGGGGAGAAAATGCGGGAAAATATGCGAAAGGTAAGTTTTTTTTGCCTATACGCTGTTTTTATTATCTATCTATTTAGATTTAGCGGCATAGATTCTGATCAGGCAAACCATTTGCTGCAGGCGGATGATATTCTATCTGGCAATTTTTTTCTGAAAGACTGGCATTTAACGGGAGTAACTTTTTTTACGACAGATCTGTTATATTTTGAAATTGCAAGGTTACTCTTTGGGGTTCGTTACAGGGCTGTCTATGCTGCAAACGGGCTGAAATTTTTATCAATTGCAGCAGCAGCCTATTATGCCGTTATGAAAGGCTGCGATAAAGACTGCAAATTAAAAAGAGGGTTATTCTTACTGCTGGCGTCTATTCCATGTATGAGTTATATGATTCATTCCAGAGTACATGGCGGGGCTGTGTGTTTGACGATTTTTTCCTTTTGTGTCGTGGATGATATTTTGAAAAATGCATGTAAACATGATAAAAAGATGTTATGGAAATATGTAGCCTTTATTGTAGTGACGACATTTGGAGCAATAGGAGATATGCTGGCTGTGATAGAAGGTACCATTCCGGTACTCATATTCTGCCTGTATCGATTATTAATGCAGAAGGATTTTTATAAAGGATTTAAGTATGTCAAATTGGCATTATCGGCAATTGCAGGTGTACTTATAGGATTAGTTTTTAATTGGTTCTATTTTTTTATTGGCGGAGCAAATAAAAATAGCTATATTGGAAATCGATTATTTACAGATCTGTCCGAATGTGTGGAGAAAGTGGTATCGTTTACAAACTATATTTTGGAAATGTGCATGGCTAAATTAGGTGGAGCAAGACTTGCGGATATTTGGAATTTACCCAAATTTGCAAATGTAGCAGTTGTAATAGCTGCATTTATATTCATGATACTCATTATTAGGAATATGATTCAAAAAGAAGAGAAAAATACAGATGAGATATCCGTGTTGTTGGCAATTTCTATTATAATGTCTTTTTTGGCATTTGTACTGACGGATATGTCAGCTCCTAGATATATTGCACTTGTGCCATATGCGGCGCTGATTATTGTAATAAGGAACTGTAGCAAGGTTATTGAATATTTTAAAAACAGGAAATTAAGTATTCTGATTCTGCTTATTACGGCAATCGTTTCGTTTATCGGAAAAATATATGGAATATCAGGTTATCAGTATCCACAAAGCAACATTGAGGATTACGAGCTGATTGCATTCTTGGAAGAACATGATCTTCATAACGGCTATGCTTCCTTTTGGAATGCATCAAAGTTAACGGTTTTATCTGGTAAAAAAGTAAATATCAGACATATTGCCCACAGTGGAGAAACAGATGATATGCTGTCAGTATATAAGTGGTTTTGTAAGAATGAGTGGTATGATGAAAAAACAAATTTTGTATTAATAGACAATGAGGATGGCAAAGGAGGGGAAGAGGATATTTTTGGCATTTCTGAAAAGAGAGTGACTGCGTTTTTTGGTGTTCCGCAGAAATCATACGTATGGGATAAATATTTGATTTTAGTATACGGTTATGATATTTCAGATAAGCTAAATAAGTAGACATATATAATGTGGATTGAAACTTAAGTGTATTTCAATGGATATAGAAATATTTTAAAGAGGAAGAAGGAGTCGGAAAGCTATGTGTGAGGGTGTTGAAGAATATATAGATAGAAAAGCATTAGAAAAACAAATCGAAATGATAAAAAATTTAATGGAATCTATGAAATGGACTGTGGAACAGGCTATGACGGCTATGCAGATATCGGGTAAAGATAAGGGCATTTTGCTGAAAAGATTATGAGCATCTGGCAAACACCTTATCACTATGATTCTGTGCAGATGACGGACGGCACCCGACAGCCGATCAGCCAGAAGTACCGAAAACCGGTCAGGCAGCAGTTAGCGGCATTTTTATAAAGGGGACGATCCTGTGCTTTTACGCTGTATTTGGATCGCTGAAATTTTTCTTTTGGGCCTGTCGCCGATTGGTGTGGAGACAGAACTGCTGGCGTTTTGTTTTCAGGGAAAGCTCATCCGGCGGCTTTTGGCGGCTGTTTTTCTGCCGCCTGTCTACTGGGTTGGGGAATGGAGTGTGAGCGTGTTAGGGTGGTGTTGTATTTGAAACCATAGGGAATGTTTAATGAAGGCTTTACTATTTGCGGAAATCTGTCCGCAGTTTGTAAAGCCTTTTTAGTTTAAATATGAATTGGCTTTTACACTACATTTCATTATAATATGTGGTATGAAAGTAAATAAAAAAGAAATGATTGAAGCAAAAATTTTACAAAATCAAGGGATAATACAGATTGCTGACATCGTTGCAGAAGGTATTTCAAAGCAGTATGTAATAAAATATTTGCAGAACAGGGATTACGAAAGGATTGCAAAAGGCATCTATCTGGCACCCGATGCATGGCAGGATGACTTGTATCTTATTTCCCTGCAATATAAGAAAATTGTCTATTCCCACGATACAGCCCTGTATCTGCTCGGATTATCAGAACGAGAGCCAATCTGTTTTACTGTAACCGTACCAAGAGGATATAAGGTAGACTATAAAGGGGAAAGTCCGCTAAAAAAGGTAACAGTAGTTGCGCAACGCTATTCTCTGGGCTTAGATACGGCTGTTACACCATATGGACATACAGTTCCATGCTATAACGCAGAAAAAACTTTGTGTGATCTTTTCAGAATGGAGACAGAAAAGCAGGAAAGGCAGTTTGCTGTAAGAGAATATTTGAATGGAAAGAGAAATCTGCCTAGACTTATGGAATATGCCAAGATGCTTCATGTAGAGAAGAAAATCAAACAATATATGGAGGTACTGTTGTGATTCATACATCGACACAGTTGAAAGCACTGGTAAGGAATAAATCTCATGGATATAATGCAAAGGCTACAACTTTAATCAGAAATTTTGTGATGGAAAGATTTTTGGAACGGATGTCTCTTTCAAAGTATCGACGAAATTTGATCTTAAAGGGCGGATTGTTAATTGCTTCTATGGTGGGACTTGATAATCGAGCGACAATGGATATAGATGCTACGATACGGAACTATAATCTTTCGCCAGAGGATGCAAGAAAGATGATTGAGGATATCATTGCTGTTCCGCTTGATGATGGAACACAGTTTACAATTAAGAGTGTTGAAAGTATTTTGATATTTCAACGGATGATGTGATTACTCCAAAGGAAGTGGATTATGTATATAAACTAATGTTTGAGGAACGCAGTATACCTTTGTTAGCCTATAATCTTGAAACTGTATTGGCAGAAAAGATGGAGACCATAATTTCCAGGGGAACTTTAAATACAAGGATGAGAGATTATTATGATCTCATGATTTTGAATGTTGTAAAATCTGATGCAATAAATTATGCTGATTTAGCGAAAGCGCTCGAAGCTACAAGCAGAAAAAGGAAGTCATACGAGCTTTTATCATCTCCGAAGTATATTTTGGAACAGATTAAATCTGATATCGGATTGATGGAACAATGGGGAATATATCAGCGAAAGTATGATTACGCTACAGATTATTATCTCTTTGTTACACACGATCATTTAATACCATATTACAATGAACCATGTGTTGTGAGTGTATAAAATTATTTATGACGTACATTGGATAAAGTTACAAAGGTTTTTCTTTTGAAAAGAATTGGCATCCCACACATATTTTGTTATAATCAAACAAAAAGAACAGGGGGGCAATATGGAATTGGATCAAGAAAAATATTTGGCGCTGTTAGCGGAGAAGTACCCGACGATCCAGGCGGTCTGCCGCGAGATCATCAACCTGAGCGCTATTTTAAATCTGCCGAAGGGCACCGAGCACTTTATGAGCGACCTGCATGGAGAGTATGAGGCGTTTTACCATATCTTGAATAACTGTTCCGGCGTTGTGCGTGAGAAGGTGGACATGCTGTTTGAGGAAAAGCTGTCGGATGCGGAGCGTGAGCAGGTGTGTACGCTGATCTATTATCCGCGGGAAAAGCTGGAGCTGATCAAAAAAGAAGTGATTAATCTGCGGGAATGGTATCGTGAGATATTGACGGAGCTGATTGAGATTGCAAAGACGCTGTCGTCCAAATATACGCGTTCCAAGGTCAGAAAAGCGATGCCGGAAGAGTTTGCCTATATTATTGACGAGCTGCTGCATGTGCAGAAGGATGAGGACGACAACCAGGTAATTTATCACCGTGAGATATTAACGACGATTATCGAGCTGGATAATGCAGATGAATTTATCGTAGCGCTTGCAGACCTGATTAAGCGGATGGCGGTTGACCGGCTGCATATCGTTGGCGATATTTTTGACCGGGGCGCCTGTGCGGATCAGATTCTGGACTTATTGATGAAATATCATTCCCTGGATATTGAATGGGGGAACCATGATATTTTGTGGATGGGTGCGGCGGCAGGGAGCAAGGCGTGCATTGCCAATGTCGTGCGCAACAACTTAAAATATGATAATACGGAAATCTTGGAAAACAGCTATGGAATCAGCCTGCGCAAGCTAACGCTGTATTCAGAAAAGCTGTATCCTGATGTGGAGCCGATGGAGGCTGCGGTAAAGGCGATTACTGTGATGCTGTTTAAATTAGAGGGGCAGGTGATTGCAAGGCATCCTGAATATGAGATGGACGACCGCAGGCTGCTGCATCGGATCAACTGGGAGACACATACGATTGAGCTGGAAGGAAAGACGTATGAGCTGACGGAGACAGAATTTCCGACAGTAGACAAGGCGGATGCCTACCGCCTGTCTGACGAGGAGGAAGAGATTATAGAGGAGCTGTGTATGGCGTTTGTCAACAGCAGCCGCCTGAACGAGCACATTCGCTTCCTGTATAAAAAAGGCGGCATGTACAAGACGTTTAACGGAAATCTGTTGTATCACGGCTGTATTCCGCTGGATAACGAAGGCAATTTTGAAGGGATCTGCATTGACGGCAGGATGTACAAGGGGCGTGCCTATCTGGAATATGCAGATAAGACAAGCCGGCGCGCGTATCTGTCGGGACGCAGGCAGAACGACCTGGATTTTATGTGGTATTTGTGGTGCGGCAGAAAGTCGCCGCTGTGCGGGCGCAATATCAAGACGTTTGAGCGCAGTTATATTGCAGACCAGTCGGTTTGGCATGAAGAGTCCGATCCGTATTATAAGTTTTATCAGACCGAAAAGACCTGCAATATGATCCTTCGGGAGTTCGGGCTGTATTCTTCGTATTCGCATATTATTAACGGGCATACGCCGGTGCGTACCGGAGAAGGGGAAATGCCAGTACGTGCGAACGGCAGGCTGATCGTGATTGACGGGGGCTTTTGCCGCAGCTATCATAAGACGACCGGGATTGCCGGCTATACGCTGATTTATAATTCCCACGGCATCCGCATCAAGGCGCATCAGCCGTTTGAAAGCGTCTATGCGGCGCTGCGGGAAAATAAGGATATCGAGTCAAAGAGCGAGCTTGTCGAGACGGAGAAGGAACGTTTGATGGTCAAGCATACGGATAATGGCAAGAAGATCCTGGAAGATATTGAAGGGCTGAAAAAGCTGCTGAATGCTTACCGGGAAGGGACGATTGAGCAGGGGAATGCATAAAAATATTATGTAACTGAAACAGTTACAATGCCGAAAAGGTATTGTAGCTGTTTTTTTGGTGCTCCCAGCGGTGCACGTTTCCAACGGGTGCAAGTCCCGAATCTGCCCGGTAGTTTCTGGCATGACGAACAGACATCACATAAGAGGTTATACATGAAGGTAAGGCTGCCGAACAAGCCGAAATCCAATAACTACACGGAATCATGCATAATAAATGTGGCAGATGGATGGTGAGAATGGTAGTGAACTTTTTTTGCAGAAGTGACAATGGAAGTGGACGGAGTGATTAACGTAAATCTTTTATAGCATTATTCGGCATAACGTGCTATAATATTTTCAGTCAGATTAGAGCAAGTAGGGATAGTCTGCGGTTGTCCTTTCTGGAAACGGAAAGGAGGTCGGTATGAACACACTTGAGATACTTACACTGCTGTTGGTCATTTTCGCAGCATTAACATACTTAGACAACAGAAACAACCGCAAGTAACGGAAAAGGCTATCCTCTACTGTGAATAGGGAATAGCCTTGTAATCCGTTGTTTTTTAACGTATGATAAGTTTCCGATTGTACAACCGTCGGACATGCTGATATCCTTCGGCTTCTAAGATGATTATAAACCAACACTGCGACTTTTGCAAGAGGGTTTAGAGAATGGGAGTGCTTCGGCACTCCTCTTTTTTTGTGGATTTGTAGACTATATTGGAAATATATGGCTGGTGCCTGAATGCTTATTTGCAATCTGAAATTTTAGATTTCTTGGCTTTGCACTGGGAAGGCTGCGATACAGGGACATGAATCAAAAGAAAAATGCAACATTTTCTTGAAACTGTTGCATCTTGTTGAGCAACGTCAGAAAATGCTGGAAAATCAGGGTTCTTGAGATTGTGTCATTAGAAAAATGAAGAAAAAAATTTTTGAAATTAGGGGTTAAGTATTGTCTGAAAGTGCCGATATTAATAGTGTCAAAAGAAAAATGCAACATTTTCAAGAAAAAGTTGCATACGACAAGTATCATTTGGAAGTGAACAAAAAAACAAGGAGGTTCTTATGCTGAAGCTCACCGTAAAACCAGGAGAATACCTTCTGATCGGAAATGAAATCAAGCTGGTGTTTGCCGGAGGCAGCTCCAATAATCTGAGGATACTGGTAGACGCGCCAAAAAGCATGAATATTGCCAGAAGCTCTACATTGGAAAAGAAAATGATGAAAGAAGAGCCGGGGAATATGGTCACGCATTATAAAGACCAGGAGCTTTCAAAGGAAGCGCAGGAGAAGATCAAGGCTATTTTAATGGAAGAGCGCAGGAAAGTGAGGATGGAAAAACGGGTGCAAAGTCCTGCAAGCGTTCCAAGACGGCAGGCAAGGTATGGTAATAATGCCGGATTATCCTAGGGATCTGGCTTTGTTATAGAAAAACAAATACGCAGGTAATTAATACCGCACATGCACGCAAACGGAATTGCGGCATTTTCAAAACAAGGAGGAAAATATTATGGCAATGGTAGTACAGCACAATCTTACAGCGATGAACGCAAACCGTCAGTTGGGTGTTACAACTGGACAACAGGCAAAATCTTCTGAAAAATTATCTTCTGGCTACAAGATTAATCGTGCAGGAGATGACGCAGCGGGCTTAAAGATTTCTGAAAAGATGAGAAGCCAGGTGCGCGGCTTAAACAAAGCATCTGCAAATGCGCAGGACGGTATCTCTCTGATCCAGACAGCAGAAGGTGCGTTAAACGAAGCGCATTCGATCTTACAGCGTATGAATGAGCTGTCTGTACAGGGCGCAAACGATACAAACCAGGATATTGACCGTGATGCAATCAATGAGGAACTGGCAGCTTTAACAGAAGAATTAGACAGAATTTCCGAGACAACACAGTTCAATAAACAGGAATTACTGGATGGTACGTTTAAAGACAAGAAGCTTCAGGTTGGTGCAAACGCAAACCAGAGCATCAGCATTTCGATTAACAAGATGGACGCAAAGTCATTAGGATTGCGCGATATCAACTATACGAAAGGTACAGAGACAGTTTCGTATAATAAAATCAATTATCTTGGCACTGAGTTCACCTATGATACCACGAAATCAGCGGCTGATAATAAATCTGAGTTCAAGGGTGATTTGAGGTCTTTTGGTTCAGCACAGTTCAAGAGCGGCATGGTTCATATGGATTCGAGCGGCAAGTATGGTTTATCAGAAGGTACGACAACATATTCGACGATGAGTGAGGCAATTAGTGCTGGTGCTAGCGAATTGGGTAGTTTGTATGGTGGCTTTGCAAGTGATGCATGGAGTGATCTGTTAAGTAATTCAAAAGTTGTCGGGACAACATTGCCTGGATTTGGCAGTGTAGTATCAGCAGATGTACCTAAGGTAGATGATTATGCACTGGCAAACGCTACTTTAACTGCTGTTCAGGATGCAATTAACCGCGTATCTACACAGCGTTCTGCATTAGGTGCATTACAGAATCGTCTGGAACATACAGTTGCAAATCTGGACAATGTAGCAGAGAATACACAGTCAGCAGAATCCCGCATCCGTGATACAGATATGGCGTCTCAGATGGTTGATTACAGTAAGAACAATATTCTTGCACAGGCGGGACAGTCTATGCTTGCACAGGCGAACCAGTCTACGCAGGGTGTATTATCCTTGTTACAGTAATAAAAGCAGTATATTTTCAAAGAAAAAACCAGCTTCGGCTGGTTTTTTTGAGAAAAGAGGAGAGAATGGAAAAAAAGATTGAACAACTGTATGAAGCTATTAGCTTATTAGGTTTTCAAAGCACTTATGCCAGAAAAAATAATTATGTGCAGAAATGCGTCCAGCTTTTCCCGGAAATAGAACAATTTGTACAATGGTTTTTTGACAATGTATCAGGCGTTGAGGAAGGTATCTACCTTAATCTTGCAGATATATTAAAAGATTGCGAGACGGCTCTTACACAAAATGACAATGTATTAATGATGGATGCCTTAGAGCAGGGGATTACCGGTTATCTCGAAATGTTTTTGCCGGAAGAATATTTTGAGAAAAAGGAGATCGTTTATGTCAAATGAACTGAAATGCAGAAATCTTAAAGTATTGGAGGAACGTTTTCCTGGCATGGCTGAACTGATAGAAGAGAAAAAGGATTCTCTTCTGAAAAAAGAAGCTGTCCAGATTACAGAAGAAACCGCTTTTACAGGAGAGCAGATTTTAACAGTTAAGTGGGAAGGAAGACGGTTATATTTGGCTGGACGAAGGGCACCTTCTGCCCATCCCGAAAACCAGGTATCCGTACTGGGAAGGATCATACCGAATGCACCTGTGTTTGTATTAGGTATGGGAAATCTGCATTATATAGACCAATTAAATCAAAAGGCTGATGAAAGCGTTCAGATTTTGATATATGAACCACTATTTTCCGTCTTTTATAAGCAGTTATATCTGGCGGATTTCAAAAAACTGTTCGGCAAACGGACGGTTGTAATGATTGTAGAAGGAATTAATGAAGATGGGCTTGACGGGATGATTCGTACGATGTTGCAGGGTGATAAGGTTCCATTAATGAAATACTTTGTGCTGCCAAATTATGTAGAGCTGTGTCTGGAGCAGACAGAAAATTTTCTGAAAATATTAAAAGAACATACGCACGCCTATTACGTAGGAATGGGTACGAAGATGTTTTTTAGAAATGATTTTGCAAAAAATTTTTACAGCAACGTACGGTATATCCGTACAGGCTACAAGGCTTTCCAGTTATTAAACGTAATTCCGGCAGACATTCCTGCTTTTGTCGTATCTGCTGGCCCATCTTTAAATAAAAATATCAAACAATTGAAAAGAGCAAAAAACAAGTCTTTTATGATCGCAGTAGATACAGCGCTCAAACCGTTGCTGAAAGAAGGTATTGTGCCAGATATGTTTGCAACATTGGATGGGATTAAGCCAGTCGAGCTGATCGAACAGGAAGAAGCTAAGAACATTCCGTTGCTTGCAAAGCTGACATCTACAAAAGGGATGCTGGATTATCATACCGGAAAAAAATTTTTTATTAACGAAGGACTGCGATATGCCAATGAATTGTTTGCCATGAATCATAAAAGTATCGAGGGCTTTGCAGTCGGCGGTTCGGTTGCAACACTTGCTTTTTCTCTTGTATGCCATCTTGGATTTCGGAAAATTATATTTGTAGGGCAGGACCTTGCTTATACTGGCAATAAATCTCATGCTGACGGTACGTTTCAGGAGAAAATGCCGCAGGAAGATACCAAAGGCTTTATTATGGTGCCTGGAAACTACGAAGATGAACTGCCTACATTGTCTAACTTGGACGGTTACCGCAAATGGTTTGGAGAATATATCGAGCAATGGGAAAAAGACCATTATGTAGAGTTTATCAATGCTACAGAGGGCGGCGCCAGGATTGAGGGTACGACACTGATGACGCTTGCAGAGGTGATTGACGCAGAATGTACCAGGGAAGTCAATATAAAATCCTGCATTGACAGCCTGGAGCCTTTTTTCAACAAGGAAGAGCAGGATAAGATTCTGAAATATTTTCAGGATACTCCCAAACAGATACACGAAATCGTACTGCTTGCACAAGAAGGGAGAAAGCTGTACAGCCAGTTAGATAAGCTTTGCCGAAAGGGAAATCTGGATAAAAAGGCATATTTAAAAATATTAAAGCGGGTAAAACGAAACAGAAAGAAAATTGAGCAAAATCCGCATTTTGATATGCTGATAAACAGTATGATTGTTGCAGAACAGATCATTCGGTCCGGGCAGTATTTCAAGCATGATACTCTGGAGGAAGAAGGGCTGGAGCTGGCAAGGCAGGGAAAGGAATACATGAAGCTGATGGAGGGGTATGCAGAGGCAATAGAGGAAATTGCAAAAGAAACTGTGGCGAAGGAAACATAGCAAAGGCATAGAGCAGGAGGCAGAAAATGTTAAATGGTAAAACAATACTGATCACAGGCGGTACAGGTTCCTTTGGAAACGCCTTTACAAAATATGTATTATCACACTATACACCGGAAAAAATCGTGATTTATTCCCGTGACGAATTTAAACAGTTTCATATGGCTAATAAGTTCAGGGAATATGGCGACAGGCTGAGATTCTTTATCGGAGATGTGCGTGACCGTGACAGGCTGTACCGGGCTTTTGACGGCATTGATTTTGTCGTACATGCGGCAGCGTTAAAACAGGTGCCAGCCTGTGAATATAATCCAATGGAAGCGGTAAAAACCAACATCAGCGGAGCTATGAATATCGTGGATGCGGCATTGGACTGCGGCGTCAAACGAGTCGTGGCGCTTTCTACCGACAAAGCGGTGAATCCCATTAATTTGTATGGCGGTACAAAACTGGTATCGGATAAACTTTTTATTGCTGCAAATGCTTATTCCGGCAGAAAAGATGTCTGTTTTTCGATCGTAAGGTACGGAAATGTGGCAGGAAGCCGTGGCTCCGTGATTCCCTTTTTCAAAGAGCTGGCGGCAAAAGGAGAAAATCGGCTGCCTATCACAGATTATCGCATGACTCGGTTTTGGATTAGCCTGGATGAAGGGGTACAATTAGTCATTAAAGCATTGTCAGAAGCAAAAGGTGGAGAAACGTTTATATCAAAGATTCCTTCCTTTAAGATTACAGATCTGGCGCAGGCAGTGCTTCCGGGATGTGATATGCCGGAAGTCGGGATACGTGAAGGCGAGAAGCTGCATGAAGTAATGGTAACAAAAGAAGATTCTTTAATGACATATGAGTATCAAAATCACTTTATTATCTATCCTCACTTTGACTGGTGGGATGACCGAAGGATTCATCCAGGCGGGACGCGGGTGGAGCCTGGATTTGAATATAGTTCCGGCAATAACACACAATGGCTGACAACGGAACATATAAAAGAAATGCTGAAAAAAGTAGACATACATTAAAAATAATGGAGGATTTGAGATGATTCAATATTGTAAACGCTGCTGCCTGCCGAGCACAAAACCGCACTTGTTATTTGATGAGGAAGGTGTTTGTAATGCCTGCCGCAATTATGAAAACAGGAAGAAGGTAGACTGGGAACAAAGGAAAAAAGAACTGGAGGAGATATTAGATCGTTACCGTTCTAAAGACGGTACGAATTGGGACTGCATTATACCTGTCAGCGGTGGAAAAGACAGTACCTACCAGGTTGTGACGATGCTTGATATGGGAATGAATCCGCTTTGTGTAACCGCAACAACCTGTGATTTGACACCGATTGGCAGAAAGAATATTGAAAATATAAAAAGTATGGGCGTGGATTACATAGAAGTAACAACGAACCGAAAGGTACGGGCAAAACTCAATCGGATTGGGCTCACAGAAGTGGGCGATATTTCCTGGCCGGAACATGTCAGCATCTTTACTGTTCCAGTACGTACGGCAGTAAGTTTTCGTATCCCATTGATTATTTGGGGAGAAAATTCTCAAAATGAATATGGCGGGCCTGCTGCCGCGGCAGAAAACAACGTATTGGACAGACGCTGGCTGGAGGAATTTGGAGGAATGCTTGGGCTTCGGGTGAATGACCTGATTGGGCAGGAAGGAATTACGAAAAAAGACCTGATTCCTTTTACCTATCCCGATGACAGCGAATTAAAACAGGTGGGCGTTACGGGGATTTTTCTTGGATATTATATTCCATGGGAGGGGCTGCATAACGTTTTGGTTTCAAAGGCACATGGTTTTCAGAGTTGGGGCAAGGCGGTCGAAGGCCATACAGATGATTATGAAAATCTGGATAACTACCAGGCAGGCATTCATGAGTATTTTAAATATTTAAAATTTGGATTCGGACGGGCAGCAGATCAGGCATCTATGCATATCCGCCGGGGAAGAATGACCCGCGAACAGGCAATGAAGATTGTAAATGAAAGAGATGGGCAATTTCGCTGGACCTATCTGGACAAGCCATTGGCGGATATTTTGTCCCCGTTAGATCTGACAGTGGATGAGTTTATAAAGATATGTGACGAATTTACAAATAAAAAATTATTTTTAACAGATAAAAATGGCAAGCTTATAAAAGATAAAAAGGGAAACCTAACGAAAATAAATAACGATAACCCGTAACGAAAACGAACACAGACAAGGAGGCGTTAGAAAAATGGAAACAGCAATCATTGATTATGGTATGGGGAATCTGTTTTCTGTACAGCGGGCATTTGAAAAATGCAATACTGATGCTGTCATTATTGATAATCCTCTGGAACTGCGTAATGTGGAACATATTGTATTGCCTGGAGTGGGCGCTTTTCCAGATGCGGTCAGCCATCTGCGAAAGGGCGGATGGATAGAAGAGCTGGATCGTGCCGTACTGAAAAAGGAAATTCCTATCCTGGGAATATGCTTGGGAATGCAGCTATTGGCTTCCAAAGGATACGAGGGTTATGAATGCAGCGGATTAAATTATATTCCGGGTGAAGTAGCTTTGCTGCAAGCAGATAGCAAAGAAGAAAGAATTCCGCATGTGGGATGGAACGAAATAAGAAAAGAACAGGATGCTGTGTTATTAGATGGAATATCCGATGGTACCAATTTTTATTTTGTGCACAGCTATCATTTTTGTGTTAAAAATCAGTCTGATGTGCTTTGCCGTACGGATTACTGCGGTTCCTTTGTATCTGTGGTAGGGAAAGGGCATATTGTCGGAACACAGTTTCATCCAGAAAAAAGCCAAAAAGCGGGCTTTCAGATCATTCGGAATTTTTTAAAAATGTAAGCTTGCGGAAGGAGAACTCATGCTAAAGGTTCGTGTGATTCCGACATTATTATATAAATCGGTTGGTTTGGTAAAAGGGATTGGATTTGATGCCTGGAGACGTGTAGATACCGTACTTCCTGCAATCAAAGTATATAACATGCGGGAAGTGGATGAATTAATCCTGTTGGATATCGATGCTACAGATGAAAGGCGGGAGCCGGATTATGAAGCAATCAAAGATTTTTCCAGGGAGTGTTTTGTACCGTTTTGTGTCGGCGGCGGTATCAGCAGGATCGATCAGATCAGGCGTTTACTGAGGTCTGGAGCAGACAAGGTTTGCATTAACAGCGCTGCTTATGAACACCCGGAACTAATTACAGAAAGTGCCAGGTTATTTGGTTCCCAGTGTATCGTAGTTAGTATCGACTGCAAAAAAATCGGTGAACAATACTATTGTTTTTCTCATAATGGCAGGGTAAATACGGGATATTTATTGAGAGACTGGGCAGAAGAGGCAGCAAAAGCGGGAGCAGGTGAACTGCTTGTTACATCTGTAACAATGGATGGGACAATGCGGGGATATGATATGGATATGATAAAGACAGCGGTCCGTATGGTAAACATTCCAGTAATTGCATCTGGCGGTGCTGGCAATTATGAACATATGTATCAGGCAATCAAAGACGCCGGCGCATCTGCAGTTGCAGCGGCAAGCATCTATCATTTTACGGAGCAAACACCGAAGGAAGCAAAAGAATATCTAAAAGAAAGGGGGATTCCAGTACGAATCAAATAAAAAGACAAGCCGTTGCAATTATCACAGCCCGCGGAGGCAGCAAGCGGATACCAAGGAAAAATATACGGAGCTTTTGCGGCAGGCCGATTATAGCATATTCGATAGAAGCGGCACTTACATCGAACTTGTTTCAGGAAGTGATGGTATCTACGGACGATCAGGAAATAGCCCAAACTGCAAAAGAACATGGTGCAGAAGTCCCTTTTCTGCGAAGCTCAAATACTTCTGGTGATTATGCAGCGACAGTAGAAGTCCTGCTTGAAGTATTAACCAATTATGAAAAATTAGGAAAGTATTTTACAGATGCCTGCTGTATTTATCCGACGGCACCGTTTATTACGGCGGAAAAATTAGAAAATGCAATGAAACTGCTGGATGATCCTGATACAGAGGCGGTCGTTCCCGTAACAGCTTTTTCCTTTCCACCGTTAAGAGGCATGTATATCCGAGAGGAAAAACTTTTCTACCACCACCCGGAATATGTGAATGTGCGTTCACAAGATATCGAAACAATGTACCATGACTGCGGACAGTTTTATTGCTTTAAACCGCAGATACTTAAATGCAAGAAAAAATTAATAACAGAACATACAAAAGCAGTTATAGTGCCGGAAAGCGAGGTTCAGGATATCGATACACTACAGGATTGGGTAATTGCTGAGATGAAGTACCAATGTATGCTGTCAAAGCAGCAGAAACAATGATAAAGTTTGAACATATAAGGTTTTAGAATAGGCGGTGGTAAAATGAAGATCGGATTACATGAGATCGGAGGGAATGCACCTGTTTATATTATTGCAGAAATGTCAGCCAATCATACCGGAAGTTTAGAACATGCAAAAGAAATCATACATGCCGCAAAAGAGTCAGGTGCAGATGCTGTAAAAATACAGACCTATACACCAGATACGATGACGATAGACTGCGACAATCCATATTTTTATATATCCGATGGGATTTGGAAAGGTGATCATCTTTACAGTTTATATAAAAAAGCGTATACGCCATGGGAATGGCATCCTGTGTTAAAAGAAGAAACGCAGAAGCTTGATATGGATTTTTTTTCTACGCCTTTTGATCCGTCTTCTGTAGATTTTTTGGAGGAGCTGGGTGTGGCATGTTATAAGATTGCTTCCTTTGAATTAACGGACCTTCCGCTGCTGCGTTATGCGGCATCAAAGGGGAAGCCTATGATCCTGTCTACAGGAATGGCTGAATTATCAGAAATTGATGAAGCGGTAAGAGCTGTACGCAGTATGAGGAATCATCAATTGGCATTGCTTCGGTGTGCAAGTGCTTATCCGGCGATTACAGATGAGATGAATTTGCAGACAATCAAAAATATGCGAGAAATTTTTGAGGTTCCGATAGGATTATCAGACCATTCACAGGGATCTGTAGGTGCTGTTACGGCAGTAGCGTTAGGTGCAAAAATCATCGAAAAACATTTCTGCCTGAGCAGAACAATAAACGGGCCGGATGCTTCTTTTTCCATGGAGCCTGAAGAATTTGCCGATATGGTAAAAAATATCCGACAGGCAGAAAAAGCGATTGGCAGAGTCTGTTATGGTGCAACACAGCAAGAATCAGGCAGCCTGGCATTTCGCCGTTCTGTTTTTAGTGTAAAAGATATTAAAAAAGGCGAGATCATCTCACCAGAAAATATACGAATCATTCGTCCGGGATATGGCGTGCCGCCCAAATATTATCAGCAGATATTGGGCCAAAAAGCTTTAAAGGATATTCCACGCGGGACACCTTTACAGTTTGAAATGATTGGGGATCTTGCAGAGGATGAGAGGTGATGGATCATGGATGCGTATCTGAGACTGGCAGGCCAGGAAGATATGGACTTGTTATTTTTATGGGCGAATGATCCTTCTGTGAGAAAAAATTCTTTTTCAGAAGATGAAATCCCATATGAAGAACACAGGCAATGGTACCAAACGCTTTTAACAGATCAAAAGCGCAGGCAGTATCTATATATTTGTAACGGTATCCCAATGGGACAGGTGCGCATTTCCCTGTCGGAAGAGGATGCTGAAATCAGTTACAGCATAGGAAAAGAATATCGTGGAATGGGCCATGCAAAAAAGATGCTCCAGCTTTTACAGGAACAAGTACAGGAAGACTATCCGCATCTCAAACGTCTGAGCGCGAAGGTGAAGGCGGATAATACTCCTTCTCAAAGGGCTTTTTTGCATTTGGGTTATCAAAAAATATACGAAGTATATACAATGCCGTGCGGCTGCAAAGTGATCTAATCAAAAAAATTGTTCAGATACTGGAAAATGGGAAAAGGAAAAGAAAATGGATCGAAAACCCAGACAGCATGTATTGAATGGATCATGCTGTCTGGGGTCTTTGTGCTGTTTTAGTACTCTATTGCAATATTTCTATATCTCGTCAGCTTCATCTGCCGCAGCCTCATCCGCCCCATAATACATCATCGCATTTTCCGTAGTCCGAAAAATCGTATTGCTGGAACCAACCTGGCAGACCTTAAGGATATCTCCTGTTTCCAATTCTTCTGCATAATCCGCAGGCAGGACAACCTGCTGGTCGGATACAAAGGTCGTTGGCATCTTCTCGTCATTGACATAAATGCGGCTCCAGTTCGTAAAGCAGTCGCCGTAGACCGAAAGGCTGTCGTCCGTGTTTTTGCGGTAGCTGTAAATATGCGTCTTGTCCACGCCCATTTGCAGGTCGGAAGCAGGATATTTATCAATGCCGTCATAACAGTAGCGTTCTCCGTAGAGAATATCGTATTGCAGGTTTTCCAGCTTGCCCTGGTAGTCGTCGCTGTCGGTATCGTATTCGCCAGCCTGGTGGTACGTAAAGATCGTGCCCTCGTGGATGCCAGCCTGTTCTGTCGTATAGGCGAGGAGCTGGTAAGCGGCAAGGTCTGCGTCTTTTTGCTCCATGCCGAAGTTGTTCCAGGTTGTGTACTGGGTCTTGAAAATATCGCCGGATTTTAAGTCCTCATCCGTAAGCCCCATCGTCGGCAGATGGTCGCCGAACAGGACGAGGATCGTCTTTTCGTCGCGCTCAGAGAGCATATCCGTGAGGTTTTTGATAAATTTGTCGACCTCGTGGATCTGGTTGACGTAGTATTCCCACTGGTTGTTTTTTTCTTCTGTTTCTGCACCGGATACTTTGATTTCCGGGTTTGTCAGGATTTTTTCCTCAGGATAGCTGCCGTGCCCCTGTACGGTGATCGTATAGACAAAGTCAGCCTGATCCGGTGTGGAATCCAGTGCCTTTTCGGTTTCGCTGATCAGGATATCGTCGGTCGGCCAGGAGCCAAGCGGCGTATATTCCTGAATGTTCATCAGCTCTTTGCTCGTAAAGGTGTCGAAGCCGAACTGGGAAAATGCGTTGGCACGGCTGTAAAAGTTGCCGCCGTTGTTGTGGACGACATGTGTGCCGTATCCGAGCGCGGACAGGTCAGAGGCGATGCTTTCGCAGTCGGTTTCTTTTAAAATCGTTTTGTACGGATAT
Source organism: uncultured Eubacterium sp. (assembly GCA_947090545.1). Classification (GTDB taxonomy): domain Bacteria; phylum Bacillota; class Clostridia; order Lachnospirales; family Lachnospiraceae; genus Eubacterium_J. The sequence goes on from CAMUPC010000005.1 coordinate 45,110, forward strand.
TCGCCCGTGCCGAAAAACCGCAGGTTCATGCCCGTTAATACTTCAAACTCCGAGTTAGCTGTGCCGGCGCCGACGACAGGTACGGTCAGGTAGCCGGATGTATAGCTATCGGATAACGCCCGAAAGTTCGGGATCGGGTCTTTGGACAGCTTTAGGAAATTAATTTCCGTCGGGTCCATAAAGGATTCGAGCAGTACGCAGATGACGTTTGGCTGTTCTTTGCTGTCCAAGCCAGAGGAATCGGATACTACCCCGCCGGATTTAGCAACTGTATAGGAAGAAGCCGTTTCCTTTGCCTGCGCGACCGTCTGTGTTATTTCTTTGATTTTGGATTCGGAATAATCCGAAGGCTTGCTCATGCCGCGGTCCATCACGCTGGAGGAAAAGCCGTATACAAAACCATAGTCAGAATAGCCTTGTGCGATATTGGCAAAATAAGAAGCCATCTGCTCGGAATTATGTGCCATTGTGGTAGCGGCAGACATTAATACCCCCATGCCTGCGCAGAAGCATACCGCGCGTACCTTATGCGGATGTCCCTGGAATTTTGGCCCTTTTAAAGCAAATACAACGAGAAATACGATAAGGAAGCCAAGTAAGATGATGACGCATATTTCCTGTGTTTTTGTGAAATACTGTGTATTAGTCATTGTCAAAAGGTCTGAAATGCATTTTAAGTCGGTGTACCCAAACGGCGTCACCCGCTGGGACAGCACGCAGCCGTTAATAATGCCGAGCAGCAGCCAAAAGCAGCTTACAATAATGCGCATCAGCATTCTGCGGCGGAATAAGTAAACGACTGACATTGTAAAAAAGATAATCAGCGCGTTAAAGAAAAACGCGAACGCATGGCTGCTTAAAAAGGTACATGCATCGATCAGGGAACGCCTGGAGCATACTTCAATAACAAATACAAGCATACAGGCAAGCAGCGCATGGAACAGCAGTGAGTAGCGGTTAAAAAAAGCGACCTGGCGGCTGTAGTCCCGTTTTTGCCTGTCTGTCGCGGCAGCAGCTTTCTTTTTCCATATATTTTGAACTATTGTTTTCATAAATACGGAATACCTCCTTACGAAAAATTCTTAACTTACTTTATTCTGACTGAGAATAAAATATATCCTATTGGGCAAAAAATCAATCGGTAAAAATCATAAAAAAATCTTAAGATTTACTTAAATTCGGGATATAATGAATAATCCCGGCAGAGAATGAAGTGAAATTGCCTTGAAACGCCGCTGTCAGTGCGTTATAATCATCTATAATTGCTGTTGGAATGCCAGAATCTGCCTGCGTTGGCAGCGGTTATCAGGCATTTACGAACGGCTGTACCTAGGAACCAGTTTGTTCCCGCCGCATATACTGTTATTAACGAAATGCAGGAGACAGACGCGTGGATTATAAGCAGGAACAGTTTATGCGTATGCAGCAGTACCAATATGCGCCCAAAATGCCGTTTTATATGAGCTATCCAGTCCAGAATGTTTTTGTGGCTGAGATGGAATATGAACGCGATATGGAGCGCATGAAGGAGCTGTATCCAGAAGATGCGAAACGGATTCTAAAGCTTGTTGAGGAAGAATGCGACAAGCTGGAATACGAAGGCAGCATGATGTTTGACGAATATCCTGACCGGGTAATGTTAAAGGTAATCTGCGACAGAATCTATCAGAAGGCGAAAGAAGCCCAGGAGGAGCCGGAGAAAGAGCTGGAAGCAAAGGAACTGGAAGCCGGACAGGTCGAAGCGCTTGACTACAGGGGCAATCCGGGAAGGCCTCCGGGACCGCCTCCAGGATGGGGACCGCCGCCACCACCTCCAGGGCCTCCGGGATGGGGGCCGCAGCCTCCGGGATGGCGTCCGCCGCCACCACCGCCGCCACCGCCAAACCGCCCGGGACTGGGCAATTTGATCGAGGTGCTGCTCTACAATGAGATGTACCAAAGGCGATGCAGGCATAACCGCTGCCGCCGGATGTGGTAGACAGGGCAAAAAGAAAACTACCTGTGGGGGCGCGCTTTGGCGCTGCTTTCACAGGCTCGTTTGATCTACATAAATGATACGAAAGGAAAGAGACAGATGAAGAGAGGATTAATCAAGGCAGCAGTGCTATCGCTGATATTTATTGTAACACTGCTGATTACCGGGCGTGTTACGAATAAAAACCAATTGGATTTGACGACGGAGATGGAGCCGCCCACGCTGCCGGTTATTGTGCTGTTTAATGACAATCAGCAGATCAATGAACTGCATGGGTATACGTCTCCGATGAACGCGGTCGGGATGCGCGATACGATTACGCCGCTTTCCAGCAGCAGGGAGGTTCCGTTGCAGATCCGCACATATGGCTACCAGATCGACGCGGTTTCCTACGAGATCCGCAGTATCGACGGGGAACGGCTGATCTCAGACGGAAATATTACGTCCTATGAAGAAAAAGACGGACAGATACGGACAAGCGTCCCGGTGCAGAGCCTGCTTGAGCAGTCCAGAGAATATATTTTGACCTTAAAGCTCAGGCAGGAGGAAGCCACATGCTATTATTATACACGGATCGCGGATGCCAGGGACTGCTATGTGGCTGAGTGTGTCAGATTTGCGCAGCAGATCAGCGATGCTACGTTTAAAGAGACGCCGGATGAGCTGACATCTTATTGGGAGCCAAATGCAGCAGGCGATAATTCGACGCTTCACAAGGTCACGATCCACTCCAGCCTGGCGCAGGCAAACTGGGCAGATTTTTCATGTGACAGGCTGAGCGCCCCGGTGCCCTCGCTCAAGGAGATGAACAGCTCCTATAACGTGATCGTGCTGAATTATGTAGTAACGTCCAAGGGGAATAACGCAGAGCAGGAGTACTATAATGTAGAAGAATACTACCGTATCCGGTATACAAATGAGCGGATGTACCTGCTGAATTTTGAGAGGACGATGAACCAGATTTTTCGCGGGGAAAATGATTTCCTGTATGAAAATTACTTACAGCTTGGTATCCGCTCCAAGGAAGTGGAATATATGCAGAACGAGTCCGGTACCGTGACCTGCTTTGTACAGGAAGGCGACCTGTGGAGCTATAACCAGTCGTTTCACCGTCTTGCGGAAGTATTCAGCTTTCGCGGGCACGAAGGGATGGAAGTGCGTGAAAATAATATGCAGCACGATATACGGATTTTGAATGTGGATGAGGCGGGCGACATTGATTATGTCGTCTATGGCTACATGAACCGGGGCATCCACGAGGGGGAAGTCGGGATCAGCTTTATCCACTATGCAAGCCAGGCGAATACGAATGAGGAAAAGCTGTTTTTATCGTTTGACAAATCGTATCAGGTGTTGCAGGCAGAGCTTGGAAAGCTGCTGTATGAAAATACGGCGGGCGACATTTACCTGCTGTTTAACGGTACGGTCTATCATATGAACCTGGCGTCAATGGAGATGGAGGAGGTCGCGTCAGGGCTTGACGATGATACGTATGCGGTTTCCGAATCCAACCAGTATTTTGCATGGATTTCTGACCGGGATTCCAGAGAGATTTCCGTGATGGACTTAGAGACGGCAAAAGTCCAGAAAATTGCCGCAAAAGAAGGCAGGTCGCTGCGCGTGCTCGGATTTTTGGAGGAGGACCTGGTGTACGGGCTTGCGGCGGACAAGCACAGGGCAGGCGGCATGGCGGGCATCCGCCAGACGCCGATGTATGCGCTGCGCATCGTAAATGCGTCCAATATGGAAGTGCTGAAAAAATATCGGAAAAAAGGATATTTTATTGACAGCGTGGAGTTCCATAACGGCGTCCTTATGATACAGCGCCTGGTCGCCGGAGAAGGCGGTTATGCACAGACACAGCAGGATTCCATTGTAAACCGCAGCCAGGACAATGAGGAGCACAGGATTGTCCATACAACCGTTACAGAGGTAAAGCAGACGCAGGTACAGCTTGCCTTAAACGAGATGAAAAAAGAGACGCCGCCCGCTTATGTGGCTGCAAAGCAGATCTTAAACCAGGAGGACCGCAATATGAGCCTGAAAACGGCACAGGAGCAGCCTGCTTACTTTGCATATGCAGCGGGCAGGGTAGAGACGGCAACGACAGACCTTGCAGAAGCAATCCGCAGCGCCGATGAGCATATGGGGGTTGTCGTGGATGAAAAGCAGAACTATATCTGGAAGCGTGCGCGCAAAAATATCCAGATGCCATTGGAGGTACAGCCTTCGGACGCGGACGCAGGCGCATCGCCGGCAGCAAAATGCGTCAGTGCGATTCTGCGGCATGAAGGCATTGAAGTCAGCGCCGGGGAGCTGCTTGACAGGGGGGATACGCCGCAGGAGATTTTGGAGACGTTGTTGTCTGAGCGGCAGGTGATTTGTGTAGAGGGGTGTTCGCTTTCTCAGGTATTGTATTATGTGAGTTGCGGTACGCCGGTGCTTGCTGCGGCGGGAGCACAGGGGACGATGCTTGTGACGGGGTATGATGCGCTGAATGTGTGGCTGTATGATGCGCAGGCTGGGGTGGTTGTTAAGAGTACGATGGAGGAGGCACAGGAGAAGCTGCGCGGTGCTGGGGGGATTTATATTGCGGTGCAGTGAGGGGTGTGCTGGATGCTGGGGGATTGGAGATGGGGACGCTGGGAGAGGGAATTGGCACGCCCTGGCTGCGTCCGTTCCAGAAGGTTAAGAAGCTCTAAGCATCCT